>NZ_DLOD01000016.1:0-263 GCF_002479565.1 Brevibacterium sp. UBA7493
GTGCAGGAGATCGACGGCGTGCCGCAGATCGGTGCCGGCGGCACCGTCTTCCGCACCGATGACGAAGAGCTGCTCAAGGCCTACAACGAGAAGCTCGACGAGATCGTCGGCGACGAGCAGCGCTACCTGGACATCGTCGGTGAGTTCGGCTTCACCGCCGAGGAGCGCCCTGACGGGTCCATCACCACCGAGCAGCTGTGCTCGGGCGACCTGCCCAGCTGATCACGTCCGCTGACATCGGCGTGCGGCCCCCCCCCCCGGGG
>NZ_DLOD01000016.1:520-7189 GCF_002479565.1 Brevibacterium sp. UBA7493
CCCCCCGCCGGTGACGGCGCGTCTTCTGCACCTCCAACCCGAATCCCAGGCACGCACATGACAGACACGCGCTCATGACAGACAACCTCTCGACGCTCTTCAGCTACGCACCCCAGCTGTGGGATGGGCTGAAGACGACTCTCATCCTCACCGCCGGCGGTGCTGCCGGTGCGCTGTTCATCGCCTTGGTGCTCGGACTGGCGATGGCCAGCCCGTACCGCTGGCTGGGCATCCCGGCGCGCATCATCGTCGAGTTCTTCCGCGGCACGTCCCTGCTCGTGCAGCTGTTCTGGCTCTTCTATGTGCTGCCGCTGCTGGGTGTGAATCTCGATCCGCTCAGCTGCGGCATCTTCGCCCTGGCACTGAACTACGGGGCGTATTCGGCCGAGGTGGTGCGCTCGTCGATCGCGCACGTCGACCGCGGCCAGTGGGAGGCGGCGACCGCGCTGAGCCTGTCGCCGGTGCGGATGATGCGGCGCATCATCTTCCCGCAGGCCTGGCTGCTCATGATCCCGTCGCTGGCGACGCTGCTCATCCAGCTGCTCAAGGGCACTGCGGTCGTCTCCTTCATCACCCTGCAGGACCTCACCGACCGCATCGACCAGCTGCGGCAGGCCACCGGCGACACCTTCTTCGCCTACACCGTCGGCCTGCTGCTGTACTTCGTGCTCGCTTGGCTGCTGCAGGTCGGCATGGATGCCCTGGAGCACCGGGCCGCGGTCGCACTCGGCCGGCGCGAGAAGTCCGCAGGTCTGCGCAGCGTGTTCTTCCGGCAGCACCGTCCGAAGAAGGAGGTGCTGGGCTGATGTGGGATTGGTCGCGCGCATTCGATGCGCTGCCGCTGCTGCTCAAGGGCTTTGGGAACACCCTCATCGCCACCGTCGGCGGGACGCTCATCGCCGTTGTGCTCGGACTCGTCATCGCGATCCTGCTGCGCATCCTGCCCCGGTGGATCAATTGGCTGCTCAAGCTCGCCGTCGCGTTCGTGCGCAACACGCCGCTGGTGGTGCAGCTGCTGTTCATCTACTTCCTGTTCGCCAAGCATCCGGTGCTCGCCGGGATCCCGTCGCTGACGCTCGGGCTCATCATCATCGGCGTGCACTATTCGACGTACATGTCCGAAAGCTACCGGGCCGGCATCGACTCGGTGCCGAAGGGCCAGTGGGAGGCGATCAGCGCGCTGTCGCTGCCACCGGCCCGGGCGTTCCGCTCGATCGTCCTCCCCCAGGCGCTGCGGGCGACAGTCCCCTCGCTGGGCAACTATGCGGTGGCGATGTTCAAGGACACCCCGTTCCTGTTCGCCATCGGGGTCGTCGAGCTGGTGACCTCCGCCCAGCAGTACGGCGGCCGACACTTCGCCTACACCGAGGCGTTCACACTTGCCGGCCTCATCTTCCTGGCCGCCAGCTATCCGACCTCACTGCTCATCCGACGATTGGAGAAGTCCCTTGCCCGGTACTGACGAGACCCCACAGTCCCGCGCGGACGGCGCTGCGGCAGCCCAGCCGGCCATCGAGTTCGTCGATGTCGAGAAGCGCTTCGGCGACAATGTCGTCCTCCAGGATCTCAACTTCTCCGTCGCCCCTGGCGAGCGCGTCACGCTCATCGGGCCCAGCGGTTCGGGCAAGACGACGATCCTCCGGCTCATCATGACCCTGGAGAGCCTGACCGATGGATACATCTGTGTCCACGGCAAGCCGCTGACGCACGAGAACCGCGACGGCAAGCGGGTGGCGCTGCCGAAGAAGCAGGTGCGCAGCAACACCAAGCGCATCGGCATGGTGTTCCAGCACTTCAACCTGTTCCCCAATATGACGGTCGCCGAGAACATCATCGAAGCACCGATCCACGTGCTCGGCATGTCGAAGGCCGATGCGCTGGAGAAGGCGCGTGCGCTGCTGGAGCGGGTCGGCCTGGCTGATAAGGAGAATGAGCATCCGACGAAGCTCTCGGGCGGACAGCAGCAGCGCGTGGCGATCGCCCGTGCGCTGGCAATGGATCCCGAGGTGCTGCTGCTCGACGAAGTGACTTCGGCTCTCGACCCGGAGCTGGTCGACGATGTGCTCGGGGTGCTGCGCGAGATCGCCGAGACCACCGACATCACGATGCTCATCGTCACCCATGAGATGCAGTTCGCCCGCGATGTCTCACAGCGGGTGATGATGTTCTCTGACGGCCAGATCATCGAAGACGGCCCACCGGACGAGATCTTCACCCGCCCGCAGCATGAGCGCACCGCGAAGTTCCTCTCCGCGGTGCTGGAGCACTGACCCCAGGCCTCAGCCCCGCACGTTCGTCACTCCCGCAGCTGCAGGAACCACAATGCGGTCTCGCCGACCTTCTTGTGCCGGAACACCTCCAGCCGCTCCGGCAGCCTCGGCTCCGGTGACCGGCTGGAGCGTTCGAACACGATGAGCGCTGCCGGGTCGCGCAGCAGCGGCGCGCACGCGTCCAGGATCGCGGTCACCTCCGCCTCGGGCATGGGATACGGCGGGTCGGCGAAGATGAGGTCGATGCTGCCGTCGGGCAGCCGTGCCGCGCCCGAGGCGGCCGGCGCCTGGATGATCTCGACCTCGCCTGTCACGCGCAGGGAGCGGGCGTTGGCGGTGATGACGCGGCACACGGAGGCGGCGCGTTCGATGAAGGTGACGTGGGCTGCTCCGCGGGAGAGCGCTTCGAAGCCGAGGCCGCCGGAGCCTGCGCAGACGTCGAGGACGTGGGCGCCGGTGAGCATGTCGAGGGTGGTGAGTGAGGAGAACAGGGATTCGCGCACCCGGTCAGAGGTCGGGCGGGTGCCCTCGCCGGGCGGGGTTTTGAGGCGGTGGCCTTTGCAGCGGCCTGCGATGATGCGCATGCTCAGTCCGCGGTGCTGCCGAAGCTGCGTTCGGGGCCGATGATCGTGTCGATGAAGTCGCGCAGGTGCGGGTAGGCCTCGAACAGCGGGTCAGCGTCGACGACGTCTGCTGCTGCCGTCCGGGCGTCTTCGATGACGCGTGCGTCGCGGGCGACCGACAGGTGGTTCAGCGACGTGCGGCCCCACTGGGTGCGGCCGAGGACATCGCCTTCGCGGCGCTTCTCCATATCGAACTCGGCCAGAGCGAAGCCGTCGAGGGTCTCGGCGACGGTCTGCAGTCGTTCCATCGCCTCGCTGCCGGACGGCTGGTGGGTGAGCAGAAAACAGGTCGAGGGCTGCCCGTCGCGGCCGATGCGTCCGCGCAGCTGGTGCAGCTGAGCGACGCCGAAGTTCTCAGCATTACCTGGTACTTCGACGAGCACGTCAGCCGGGCACAGCGGGAAGGTCGATGCGGTTCTTACGGCGATCCCGCACTTCGTCGGTTCCTGCGTCGTCATCGCGGATGATGACGTCCGTTATTCGGCGGAGACGCTCCTTCATCTCAACGACCTTCTCCAGGAGGTGGGCCTCGTGCGTCCGCAGAACCACCCCGTCATCAACCCTTCGGCACCTTCTCCGTGCCACGTCCGCTGGGACATCGCCCGGGCCCTTGTGAACCGGGCGTGGGCGTCCGACTACCCGGGGCACCCTGGGAGTGCGGTCGGAGTACCTGGGCGCTGGCTACGACCCGGGAGTGCCCATTGCGAATCTTGAGCTCATGCGCATAGCCCAAACCCGAGGCGGTGTCCTCGCCGCCGCCGACGACCTCTTCGTCGCCAGACTCCCGCCCACGTCCCGCGCGTTCCGCGGGCAGCGCGTCCGGCAGACATACGACAGCTTCGCGCAACCGGCGCGGCTGGCCGCGGACCTGTTGATCCTCCCAGTCCTGCCCCTCTCGGTTCGTTGGCGCGCCGTCGGACTCCTTGCGACGGCTGCGGCGATCCTTTTTGTGCCGAGAGGCGGCGTTGGCGTGATCACGGACGCACCGTGGTCCCGCCGGACCCCGCACTCTGGGCGCTCTCTGGCTCGCTGAGCGGGGCGTGTGCCCATAAGTCGTGGTGGGCGCCCGAATGCGGGGCGGGGTGCCCTACCGCGGAACGCGGCTGCACACGGCCGCGAACTCACCGCGGTCCCTTCGCCGACGAGAGGCGGTGCTCGCCGCTTCGCCCCTTTCCACGGCATCCGCACCTTCCATCCGCTCGCGCACATACGATGAAGAGACCCGATGACCATCACCCCCACGCTCGTGAACACCACTATCACGCCGTGCCCGGGCGGTCCGCTGCTGGTTCGCGGGGAGTTCGTACTCGCAGGCGAAGAGGACGGCCAATGGAAGCGGCCGCGGCCCAATGTCGTCGCCCTGTGCCGGTGCGGAGCCTCCGGTATCCCGCCGCTGTGCGACGGCTCCCGCAACCTCATCGGCTCCCACGCCCCGGGGGCAGCGTCGAAGGTTCTCCCCGCGCGACTGCCGGACAACACAGACCAAACCCCACGACCCGCTGTCGGATGATCCCTCGACACGCCCCGTCTCCACACGTACGATGAAAGCCAGGCCCGGTGAGAGCCGGGCGCAGCCCACCCCAGGGAGGCACTGTGCGCGTCGCAATTGTCGGAGCGACAGGAAATACCGGTACTGCCGTACTGGAGGCGCTGGCGGCGACCCCAGAGGTGACAGAGGTGGTTGGGATCGCGCGCCGCATGCCGGACACCACGGTCGCCCCGTACGACGGGTGTGACTGGCGTTCCATCGACGTCGCAGCAGCCAGTCCGGAGGGTGAAGCGATCGCGCGACTGGCCGACGCGTTCGAGGGGGCCGATGCGGTCATCCATCTTGCCTGGCTCATTCAGCCCAACACGGAACGCGAGCTGCTGCGCCGTGTGAACGTCGACGGCACACGTCGGGTGACGGAGGCGGTCGCCCGTGCCGGCGTCCCGCACCTCGTCGTCGCGTCCTCCGTCGGGGCCTACTCCCCGGACGACACGGACGATGAGGCGACCCGCCGTGACGAGTCGTGGCCGACGGATGGGATCGCTACGTCGCACTACAGCGTGGACAAGTCCGCTCAGGAGAAGGTGCTCGCCGATTTCGACGCACATCACCCCTCCATCACCGTGACCCGTCTGCGCCCGGCACTGATCTTCGGAGGCCGCGCCGCGTCGGAGATCCAGCGGTATTTCCTGGGCTCCTGGATACCGCTGCAACTCCTGCGCTACGGGCGCCCGCCGTTCCTCCCCGTGCCCCGCGGCCTGCGCGGCGTCCAAGCGGTCCACGCCGACGACATCGGCCGCGCATATGCGGCGGCAGTTCTCGCACGCGCACCGGGAGCGTTCAACATCTGCGCCGACGACACGATGGGGCTCAAGGACCTCGCAGACATCATCGACCACGGTCGGTTCGTCGAACTACCCTCAGCGGCCCTGCGCACAGGGCTGGGCATCGGCCATCGCACCGGGCTGGTCGCGGCGGACACAGGGTGGATTGACATGGCGGTGGGCGTCCCGCTCATGGATGCGTCCCGGGCGAAGGCGGAACTGGGATGGGAACCGCGCGTCTCCGCAGCTGACGCGCTGCGGGACCTGCTGAACGGGTTCATCGCGGGCACCGGCACCGATTCGGTGCCTCTGCGACCGCGCCGGGCCTCCGGCACCGCACCCCGCACCTCAGCGGTGCCTCCCGCTGACAGGGAGCTGCTGGGGATCTACCTGGACGATCACCTCACGGGAGCGACCGCCGGTGCGCAGCGCGTGCAGCGGATGGCAGACGACTTCGTCGATACACCGTACTTCGCTCCGCTGTCGGAGCTGGCGATGGAGATCGACCGCGAACGTGCGCGGCTCGCAGCTCTGATCCCGGCGCTCGGCCTGACCCGCAAACCGCTGCGTCAGGCGGTGTCCTGGGCGGGAGAGCACGTCGGGAGACTTAAGGGCAATGGAGCGATCCTGGGCCGCTCACCCCTCACCCCGCTGCTGGAGACGGAGCTGATGCGCAGCGCGGTCATCGGGAAACTCGGTCTGTGGCAGACGCTCGCCGCCAACGCCGAGGCGTGGGGCCTGGCAGCTGCCGAGTTCGACGAACTCGTAGCGCGCGCCCACGCCCAGCTGGAGACTCTCGACGCCGTCCACGCGTATCTGCGCACTCGCGCGCTGCGCCACGACGGCGACGCTTTCGACCATCGCAGCGCCCACAGCCCAGTGGGCGCGCAGGGAACCTAGGAAGGGGGCATCATGGACGACGTGAACGACCTCCGTCGGGCGGCCGTGTCCCGCAACGCGGAGGACACAGACCCCCGCAGTACGGAAGCGCAGAAGGCCGACGCGCAGACCGCGGAGGCTAAGAACACCGCAGATAAGCACCTGGTGAGCGATGACGAGGTCGCGGACGAATGGGGCAAGGAATCCTTCCCCGGCAGCGACCCGCCGGCGAACTACTGAGAAGAGGGCGAACAGGTGCGAGCAGTCACCCGGCAGAACACCGGGAAGGTGCCCGCCGGCACAGTTTCCGGGTTCTAGGGCGGGTGTCCTTTATTCACCATTTGAGGGCTGTCTCGGTGGAGACGTGACTACACAGCATCGACACCGAGTCTTTACGGTGAGCAGTGGGCGCGAATCGGACCGCTGTTGCCCTCGCAATGCTGGCAAGAAAGCCCGGCCGTTTGAGAACAGCCGTCGGATCGTCGAAGGATCGGATCGTCGAAGGGATCGTCTACCGGCACCGTACAGGAATTGCCTGGCGTAACCTGCCGCGTGAGCATTTTGGGCCCTGGCAGACGGTGTGG
>NZ_DLOD01000014.1:0-192074 GCF_002479565.1 Brevibacterium sp. UBA7493
GGGGCCCGCCGATGCCGCCCACGTCACCGATGTGCTCACCACCCACCGGCACTGGGACCACGTCCGCGCCCTCAAGCCGATCACCGAGCGCTACGACGCCCGCACCGTCGCCGGCGTCAATGACGCCGAGGCGATCACCGAGGAGTCCGGCCAGACCATCGACCAACCGGTCGCCCATGGTGAGACCCTGTCCTTCGACGGCTTCGAGCTCGAGGTCATCGAGCTGCGCGGGCACACACCCGGATCTGTCGCGTATGTGCTGCGCGATTCCGGGGGAGAGGCCGTCATCTTCTCCGGCGACAGCCTGTTCCCGGGCGGCCCGGGCAAGACATGGAGCAGCGAGGATTTCGCCTCGCTTATGGACGACCTCGAGGAGCGGATCTTCGGGCAGTTCGGCGACGAGGCCCACGTGCTGCCCGGCCACGGTGATGCGACCACGATCGGTGCCGAGCGCCCGCAGATCCCTCAGTGGCGCGAGCGCGGCTGGTGACGCTCAGCGCACCTGCAGGTAGATGACCGCCGCTGCCGCCCACGCAGCGGTCAGCAGCAGCGCGGCGACGACACCGGTGTTCCACCGACGCTGCGGCGCCGTGTCTTCGAGCACCGGATCGGTGAGGAATCCTCTCTGCTTTAACTCGGCGTGGTAGTCGACGACCGCAATGATGAGCGGATTCGCGTTGTCGCGTGCACGCGCCCCAGCCGAGGCACTCGGCGGCATCTGCCGGGAGGTCGGAACAGCGCGCTTCATCGCCCGCGGCATCGCCCACGCGGATTCGTTCGTCCCCCAGCGCGTCGTGACGGCCAGCCCGTACCGCAGATCGAATTTATCAACCGCCGGCCAGGGGATCGGTGTCGTGCGCAGAATGTTGACGAAGGTCATTCCGGCAGGGGAGAGGTCGACGCGCGGGTGCCAGTACAGCGCCCAGATGAGTGCTGCACCGAAAGCGGGGACACCTATCAGCGCCAGGGCGGTCAGCGGCGGGAACTGGTAGACGATGCTCACAGCTGCAACAACAGCGACGCCGATGGCAGTGCCGGCGAGGACACGGGAGCCGGCCGGGCGCAGAGTGCCCTCCTCGGGGAAGCTCGGTGGCCCGGAGCTCTGGCGATTCAGCAGCGAGAACATGGCCTCCACCCTAATCGAAAGCCAGCGCGGTTCTGCGCTTGCAGGACACGCAGAACCTCGCTGCCGGCACCTCAGAAGACCCGCCTCGGGAAGGGTCGGACGATGCAAGTTCATACAGTGATCTGCACAACATGCACCCCACCATTCATCGACGTCTCAAATCGGTAACGATAGGCGTTATTTCCCGGATTGTGGACTCCGTCACAGGCTCCGGTGGCCTAGCTTTGGTTGCAATCCACACTTCACTCATGAAGTGCTCACCTGGCAGTCATGATTGTCATGCTGTCAGGTGAGATTGCGATTACCGATAGAAGGAGACGACGTGAAAAGAGGCATTCTCACCGCAGCAGCCGGTGTGGCGGCGTCAGCACTGGTGCTGTCCGCGTGCACACCGCCCGGTGACGGTGGTACCGGCGGCAACGGAGGTGACGGCGGCAACGGCGGTGGCGGCGAAGTCAGCGTGATGTGGAACCAGCCGTTCTACTCGATGAACAACAACACTTCCGCCACCAACAACGTCACGAACGCCAATGTCGTGTACATGATGAACGAGGCGTTCAAGTACTACGACGAGAACCTGGAGCTGCAGGACAACACCTCGTTCGGCACGGTCGAGCAGGTGTCCGAGGATCCCCTCAAGGTCAAGTACACCTACAGCGACAACGCCAAGTGGTCTGACGGCACCCCTGTCGACGCCGCGGACCTCGTGCTCGCCTGGGCTGCTCGGAGCGGCAACTTCAACACCACCGAGGACGCAGAGCGCGACGACGAAGGTGTCGTCGAGGACGCCGGCGGCGATGTCTTCTTCGACGCCGCAGAGCCGGGCCTGGCATTGATCAAGGACTTCCCGGAGATCTCCGAGGACGGCAAGGAGATCACCTTCGAGTACACGAAGCCCTTCGCCGACTGGGAGACCAACCTCACCATCGGTGACTCCGGCGTGCCTGCACACATCGTGGCCAAGAACGCCCTCGACACCGGTGACGCCGAGGAAGGCAAAAAGGCCATCCTCGACGCAGTCGAGAACGAGGACAAGGAGAAGCTGGCCAAGGTCGCCGAGTTCTGGAACACCGGCTACAACATGACGTCGATGCCGGAAGATGAGGATCTGCTCATCGGCACCGGCCCGATGAAGATGACCGACTTCAAAGAAGGTCAGTACCTGACCCTCGAAGCACGTGACGACTACGAGGGCGATCGCAAGCCGCAGCTCTCGAAGATCACGGTCCGCTACAACGAGGATCCGATGGCCGCCGTTCAGGCACTGGAGAACGGCGAGGTCCAGCTCATCAACCCGCAGTCGACCGCTGACGTCCTCCAGGCCGTCGAGGCCATCGACGGTGTTGAGAACAACACCGCCGACGGTGCGACCTACGAGCACGTCGACCTGACCTTCGACAACAACGGTCCGTTCGACCCGGCTTCCTACGGTGGCGATGAGGAGAAGGCCAAGCAGGTCCGCGAAGCCTTCCTGCAGTCGATCCCGCGCGGCAAGATCGTCAACGACATCGTCAAGCCGCTCAACGATCAGGCTCAGATCCGTAACTCGTTCACCCAGGTTCCGGGCTCGCCTGACTACGACACGATCGTTCAGGGCTCGGGCATCGAGGACACCTACGGTGAAGGCGATGCTGAGAAGGCCAAGCAGATGCTTGAAGAGGCCGGCGTCGATGAGGCTCCGAAAGTCCGCCTGCTGTACGCGAAGGGCAACGCCCGTCGTGAGCAGGAGTTCCAGCTCATCAAGGAATCGGCTGAGAAGGCTGGCTTCGAGGTCATCGACAACTCCTCCGAGACCTGGTCCGAGGACCTGGGCAACGGTGAGTACGATGCTTCGCTGTTCGGCTGGCAGTCCACCTCGACCGCTGTGACTGAGTCCGACGCGAACTTCCGCACCGGTGGTCAGAACAACTTCGGCGGATTCGCCAACGACGAGGTCGACAAGCTCTACGACGAGCTCCAGACCGAGACCGACCCGGCACGCCAGGCTGAAATTCTCGGCGAGGTCGAGAAGATCCTGGTCGATGAAGGCTTCGGCCTCACGCTGTTCCAGTTCCCGGAGGTCGTTGCGTACTCCGATCAGCTGCAGAACGTCAAGCCGATGACCGTGTCACCGACCATGTTCTGGAACTTCTGGGAGTGGCAGATGTGAGGTAGAGGTCCTCTTCACTGAGACCTCTTCAGCTTTAACCGGCGGGGGTGCCGGCACCTGGCACCCCCGCCTCACCCTGTTCCACGACCCTCACGGGAAGACCAATGATCACATATCTCACCAGGCGATTCTTATCGGCTGCACTCGTCATGCTCGTCGTGACGTTCCTGATGTACATCCTGATCGACCTTGCGATCGATCCCCTCGCTGATCTGCGCACCTCCACCTCGCCGAACGCGGCGCAGCTGATGGAGAACCGCGTCCGCAATCTCCAGCTCGACGTCCCCTCACCTATCCGTTACTTCTGGTGGCTCTCCGGCGCCGCTGGCTGCCTCATCGGCCAATGCGACCTCGGATCTTCGTGGCTCTCGGGCCAGGCCGTGACGAGCATGCTCCAGGGCGCGATCATCAACTCCGTCAAGCTTGTCTTCGTCGCCACCTTCGTGTCGATCCTCCTCGGCGTCACCGTCGGCCTCATCTCGGCTATCCGCCAGTACACCGGCTTCGACTACGCCATCACCTTCATCACCTTCCTGCTCTACTCGCTGCCCGTGTTCTGGGTGGCCGTGCTCCTCAAGCAGTACGGTGCCATCGAGTTCAACAACTTCCTGCGCAACCCCGAAGTCAACTGGCTGGCACTCGCCGTCCTCGCCCTCATCGCAGGCGCGTTCTGGATGGGCGCCATGGGCGGCACCAGCCGACGGCGCATGATCAACTTCGCAGCCGGCACCATCGTGACCTTCGGCCTGCTGGCATTCCTGTTCGGAACCAACTGGCTGCTGCAGCCGGGCATCGGACTCATCGGCGTGACAGTGACGTCACTTGCCGCAGCCGTGCTCGTCACCCACCTGTCGACCGGACTGCACAACAAGCGCGCACTCTACGCCGCACTGACCACGGCTGTGCTCGGCGGCGTGTTCTACTACGCGATGCAGTGGTTCTTCTACTTCGTCCCGGCCAACTGGTTCATCATCATCGGCCTGCTCGTCGTCGCGATCGCCATCGGCATCGGCGTCGGCTACGCATGGGGCGGACCGGACAAGAGCGCCTCGGCGCGCACCGCCGCAATCGTGGCGATCATTGCCTCCCTGCTCGTCTTCATCGACCGCAATATGCAGGTCTGGGCCGGCTACTCCAACCTGCCCCAGATCCGCGGCAGGCCGATCGCCACCATCGGCGCAGCGACGCCGGGCATGCAGGGTGACTTCTGGTACCAAACCGTTGACAGCTTCACCCACCTGCTGCTGCCGTCAATCGCCCTCGTGCTCATCTCGTTCGCGACCTACACCCGCTACTCGCGCGGTTCGATGCTGGAGGTCATGAACCAGGACTACATCCGCACCGCCCGCGCCAAGGGCCTGACTGAGCGCACGGTCATCATGCGCCACGCACTGCGCAACGCGCTGCTGCCACTGGCCTCGATCGTCCCGGTCGACATCATCACGCTCATCGGCGGTGCCGTGCTGACCGAGACGATCTTCGGCTGGGCCGGCATGGGCAGAATGTTCGTCGACTCGCTGAGCAAGGCGGATATCGACCCGGTAATGGCCTATATCCTCATCACCGGCATACTCGCTGTCGTCGCGAACATCGTCGCGGACTTCGTCTATGCCATCCTCGACCCACGGATTCGGGTGAACGCATGACTACCTCACTTCCAGATCCCTCGAAGCACGAGGACACACACACTCTCGAAGGCGACAACGCCATCGAGGCCCAGGAAACCGCCGGCCTGTCGCAGGGCCAGATCGTCTGGCGCCGGTTCATCCGGCACAAGGGCGCCATCGCCGGCCTCACGATCGTGCTGCTCATCGCGATCCTGGCGTACTCGTCAGTGGGCGTCGGCCCGATTCCCGGCTGGTGGATGTTCAACCACTACAACACCAATGACGTCATGAACGGCGGTGCGCCGACATGGCAGCTGTCGAACATCTTCTCGCTCGGTGAGCATCCGTTCGGGCAGGATGATATCGGGCGTGACAACTTCGCCCGCGTCATGAAGGGCATCCAGATCTCCATCATGGTGATGCTCGTGATGGGTGCGCTCTCGCTCGTCGTCGGTGTTCTCATCGGCTCGCTGGCCGGTTACTACCGCAAACGGATCGACGATGTGCTCATGCGCATCACCGACCTGTTCATCACCCTGCCGGTCATCGTCGTCGGTGCTGTGCTCGGTGTGCTGGCAGGCAAGTACTCTTCGCCGCTGCTGCTGGCGATCTGCCTGGGCCTCATCCTGTGGCCAGGTCTCGCCCGCCTCGTGCGCGGTGACTTCCTGTCCCTGCGCGAACGCGAGTTCGTCGACTCGGCCCGCGTGGCCGGTGCCAGCGACTTCCGCATCATCTTCAAGCACATGCTGCCCAACGCGATGGGCGTCATCATCGTCAACACGACGCTGCTCATGAGCCAGGCGATCGTGCTGGAGACCGCGCTGTCGTTCCTCGGCTTCGGTGTCACCGCACCGGACGTCTCGCTCGGCCAGCTCATCAACGAGTACCAGAGCTCGTTCTCCACCCGCCCGTGGCTGTTCTGGTGGCCGGGTCTGTTCATCATCGTCATCGCCCTGTGCGTGAACTTCATCGGCGACGGCCTGCGCGACGCATTCGACCCGCGTCAGAAGCGCATCCCGTCGAAGAAGGAGATGCTCAAGGCACAGGTCCGCAAGCCCGAGCGCACCGAGGAGGAGGCAGCCGCGGCTGTCACCACCGGTGCCGGTGCAACCGGCATGCCGTACGCCGAGAGCGCTCCGGCCGAAGGTCCGGACCGGCCCGGACCGGCCGGCACGGTCAACACCCACGAGGATCCGGGTGACAACAGCCCAGGCGGCGTGGATGACACTGACGGACCGAAGCACTGAGGGGCTGACATGACTGAACACACGAAAGACGCTGCCCCGATCCTCTCGGTGCAGGACCTGGGAGTGAACTTCTGGGTCGGCGGTGAATGGTTCACCGCTGCAGAGGGCCTGAACTACGAGCTGTACCCCGGTGAGGTGCTCGCCATCGTCGGTGAGTCCGGCTCGGGCAAGTCGCAGTCGTCGATGTCGCTCATCGGCCTGCTGCCCAAGAACGGCCTGGCCACCGGCAGTGCGAAGCTCGACGGGCGTGAGCTCGTCGACATGCCGATGGCGCAGATGCAGCGCATTCGCGGCAAGGAGATCTCGGTGATCTTCCAGGAGCCGATGACCGCGCTCAACCCGGTCTACACCTGCGGCTTCCAGATCGTCGAGACGCTGCGCACCCACTTCGATATGGGGCCCTCGGCTGCCAAGGAGCGGGCGCTGGAGCTTATGCGGCTCGTCGACATCCCGGAGCCGGAGCGGCGTTTCAACTCGTTCCCGCACCAGCTCTCGGGCGGTCAGCGCCAGCGCATCATGATCGCCCAGGCCCTGGCCTGCGATCCGCGCCTGCTCATCGCCGATGAGCCGACCACGGCACTCGACGTCACGGTGCAGGCGGAGATCCTCAAGCTCATGCGCGACCTGCGTGAGCGGATCGACTCGGGCATCATCCTCATCACCCATGACATGGGTGTCGTCGCCGATATGGCCGACCGCATCCTCGTGATGAAGAACGGCCGGGTCGTCGAGACCGGCACCGCCGATGAGATCTTCTACAACCCGCAGCACCCCTACACCAAGCAGCTGCTTGACTCGGTGCCGCACCTGGGTGAGAAGGAAGAGCACGTCTTCGGCGACTCCGTCGAAGACCTCGAAGAGGCGGCCACGCCTGAGCCGGCCGAACGCGACTGGGTGCCAGCCGACATCACGCTCGACTCGACTGAGACGATCGTGCACCCGGATGAGAGCTACGACCCGACCGAGACGCCGGCGCTCAAGCTCACGAACGCCGCGATCGAATACCCGAAGATCGGCCGCACGCCGGCCTTCCGGGCCGCCCACGACATCAACCTGTCATTGGCTCCCGGCGAGGTCGTCGGCCTCGTCGGCGAATCGGGTTCGGGCAAGTCGACGATCGGCCGTGCCGCACTCGGCCTGCTGCCGGTCGTCGAGGGCTCCCTGGAGATCAACGGCACCGACATCACCGGCATGAGCAACCGCCAGCTGCGGCCGCTGCGCCGCGATGTCGGCATCGTGTTCCAGGATCCGGGCTCCTCGCTCAACCCGCGGCTGCCGGTCGGTGAGTCGATCGGCGAGCCGATCTTCCTGCACGAGAAGCTCAAGGGACCAGCGCTCAACCAGCGTGTGGAGGCACTGCTCGACTCCGTCGAGCTGCCGACCTCGATGCGTAACCGCTACCCGCATGAGCTCTCCGGCGGTCAGCGTCAGCGCATCGGCATCGCCCGTGCACTGGCGCTGCAGCCGAAGCTGCTCATCGCTGATGAGCCGACATCGGCACTCGACGTGTCCGTGCAGGCCAAGGTGCTGGAGCTGTTCCAGCAGCTGCAGCGCGAACAGGGATTTGCCTGCCTGTTCATCTCCCACGACCTCGCCGTCGTCGAGATGCTGGCCCGCCGTGTGGCCGTCATGCGCCACGGCTACCTCGTCGAGGTCGGCAACTCCAGCGACATCGTCGCCGACCCGGTGCACCCGTACACGCAGCGCCTGCTCGCTGCTGTGCCGGTGCCCGATCCCAATGAGCAGCGACGTCGCCGCGCAGCCCGCGATGCGATGATCTCCGCCACCCGCGAGGACTGAGCCGCACGCACCGCGCACGAAGCGGAGAGAGACCGACTGGTCTCCCTCCGCTTTCGTCATGGCTGAAACGGTGCCAGACAGGCTGGCAGCGCTCACCATGCACCCGCTGGGCGAGCTGGCCCGGCACCTCAGGACACCGTCCGCACCGCGCTCAGGCGACCACCGCCTCGGGCGCGGTGCGCAGGGGCACACGGGCCCAGGCGCACATGCCCGGGCACACGGCATCGGCACGCACTTCAGGAGCACCGGGGGAGCAGGCAGCGGTGCTACCCCTGCCAGCGCATACAGACGACGCCGGGGCGAAGCTGCTGCTCCGCCCCGGCGCCGCGGGCTGTGAACCCTACCTTTGTGAGTATCCCCCGTGCGTCACCCCGCGAGGGAACGGGGAACCGTCAGATGAGAGACGACATTCTCATCTCTTGTGGCCGTACTCCAGGTTGTAGTAGTCCAGTGCGTCGGGCACCGGCTGGAAGTTCGAGGATCCGTCGACGTAACCGCCGTTGAAGCCGCAGTCCTGTCCGGCAGGTCCACCGGAGGTCATGCCCACGGCCTGGTTGCCGGCGGTGTAGGCACCACCGGAGTCACCGGCAGCGGTGCACACGGTCGACTCGCCGAGTCCGGAGACCTGGGCGACGTCGCGGCCCTGCGAATCGGAGTAGTTCACCGTGGCGTTGTAGCCGGTGATCTCACCGCAGGTGACACCGGAGGTCGCACCGGTGCGGCACAGCTCGGTGCCGATCGGGGCCTGCCAGGCGCCTTCCTCGGCATTCGTGATGCCGTGGTTCGAGCCGTAGGTGTTGGCCTCGGTGCTGACCTCGTTGCCGTCGCCCAGCACAACGTATCCGATGTCGCGGTCCGGCTGGCCGTCGTAGGACTTGAAGGCGGTCTCACCGTGGGAGCCGAAGTCCTGGCCCTCAACCGTGAAGCTGTCCTGGTCCTCGATGCAGTGACCGGCCCACACCATCACGTGGTTGCCCTCACCGTCGGTGGCCGGGAAGCCGGCCGAGCAGTAGCCGCCGCCCAGGCCGATCTTGTCGCCGCCCTTGGCAGTGGCGTGCAGTTCGTTGCGCTCACCCTTCTGGACCTTGACGGCGTTGCCGTACTCGGCAGCCTTGTCGAGCACGGCGGTGTCGGCCTTGGTGTCGGTGACGGTGACGACGACGGCGTCGTCAGCGATGTGCGGGGCGACGGAGACGACACCGGCGTCATCGGCGGCGAGCTTCGAGAGCGCATCGGCGATGTCATTGAGCCTGCTCTCGCCGTTGGCGGCGTCGCGGACCTCGAAGCCGGCGGCTTCAGCGGCCTTGGCGGCCTGCGAACCGGCCGGGGCCTGGAGGACGAGCTTGTTCTCGTCGTTGAAGAACGCGCCGTCGTAGGTGTTGCCGGCCTGCACGAGGTCGTAGTAATCGTTGTTCTGCGTGAACTGCGCCTGCAGGTGGTCCTTCTGGGCCGCGACCGTGCGGCCCGAGGATTCGGCCATGATCTTCAGCTCCTTATCGCTGAAGTCGGCCTCGACCTTCTTGACCTCCGGGGACTTCTGGATGGCCGTGTCGGCCGCCCCGCCCGGTGCTGCGAGAGCCGGCATCGCCGCTCCCATTCCTGCAAAGGCCAGCGAGCCGACGAGGGCCGCGTGGACGAACGTGCGTTTCACGAGTTTTCTCCTTGTGAGAGTCGTTCAGGTTGGTGCTTTCACTCTTCCGAAATCTCACGGGTGCCGATATTGCGCCTTGGTCAAAAGGCGATGGACTTACGGCGTAGCGCTCCGCTCCCGAGGCGGTGGGCACCGGGTGCCCTCAGGCTCCGGTGACCGTGTGGTCAGCCGGTATTCAGGTTCGCCAGCCCCGACCCTGCGCGGCGGACAGCCGGCGTTCAGACTCTGCTACGACGTATGGCCATCCGCCCTGCCGATCGTCGTAGGGGACCGGTGCTTGCCGCCAGAAGTTTTTCTGCGGTCATGGGTGTCTGGTGTCTTTCGGGCACAGAGAAGCGCTGGGACGAATCATGCGATTCGTCCCAGCGCCCCGGGTCACCACACCCGTACCTTTGTGAGTAGCTGCCTCCGGTTCAGCCCTGCGGAGGCCCAGGGGGATCGATCAGCGGTGGCCGTAGCGCAGACCGTAGTAGTTCAGCGCATCCTGCACCGGCTGGAAGTAGGAGGAGCCTCCCATATATCCGCCGTTGAAGCCGCAGCGCTGGTTCGACGGTCCGCCGGAGGTCATTCCGACTGCGTATCCGCCGGCGGTGTAAGCGCCGCCGGAGTCACCGGGAGCGGTGCACACCGAGGAGGTGCCGAGACCGGAGACCTGGGCCACCGAGCGGCCCTGGTTGTCGGAGTAGTTGACCGAGGCGTTGTAGCCGGTGACTTTGCCGCAGGTGACACCCGAGGTTGCGCCGGTGCGGCACATGTCGGTGCCGACCGGAGCCTGCCAGGCCCCGCGATCGGCGTTGGTGATGCCGAAGTCCGAGCCGTAGGTGTTGACGCTCGTGCTCACCGAGTTGCCGGCGTTGACGTAGATCGCTCCGATGTCGCGGTCGGGCTTGCCGTCGTAGGGCTTGAAGGCGGTGGCTGCGAAGGTGCCGAAGGTGCTGCCGCCGACGGAGAAGTTCTGCTGACCTTCGACGCAGTGACCGGCCCAGATCATGACCTTGGTGCCGCCGGTGGTCGAGGCCGGGAAACCAGCCGAGCAGTAGCTGCCGGGCACGGAGACCTTGTCGCCGCCGCGGGCGGTGGTGTGCAGGATGTTGCGCTCGCCTTCGACGACGGTGACGGCGTCACCGTACTCGGCGGCCTTGTCGAGCACAGCGGACTTCGCATCGGCGTCGGAGACGGTGATGACGACGCGGTCGTCGATGATCTCCGGGGCGATCGAGGCGATGGCTGAACGGTCTCCATCGACCGAGTTGAGGGCATCAACGATCTCGTTGAGCTTGCTCTCGCCGTTCTGCGGGTCGCGGACCTCCAGGCCCTTTGCCTTCGCGGCCTTGGCCTCTGCCGAACCGGCGGATGCCTGGACGACGAGCTCATTGTCCTCATTGAAGAATGCGCCGTCGAAGTCGTTGCCCTTCTGTGAGAGCTCGTAGAGTTCGTTGTTCTGCTCGGCCTGGGCCTCGACGTACTCGCGCTGTTCGCCGACAGTGCGGCCTGAGGACTCGGCCATGATCTTCAGCTCTTTGTCGCTGAAGACCGGGTTGACCTTCTGCGCCTCCGGGCTTTCCTGGATGGCGGTGTCTGCCGTCTTGAGCGGTGCCGGGCCGGCTGCCGCGGGCAGTGCAGTTCCCACGCCGGTGAAGGCGAGTGCTCCAATCAGCACAGCGTGGACCAAGTGTCGTTTCACTGTTCTCTCCTCTGAGATGACCAATTTGGTGCGTCTAACCTTTGCAACACCCAAGGTGCCGCGCTATTGGACCTTGGTGCCGTGAGCTAAGCCGAAAGGGGTAGCTATGCGCGGGTCGGAATGCCTTTTGGGTTCAGCTGAGAGGGAGCGTGTGTTGCAGCTTTGCTCAGAATCCGCCGTTTCCACACAGGGCGCGGTCATCATGTTCGGTCTATGAGATACGACGAAAGTCGTATTGGCTCAGGTCACGCGAACGGGCATGATTGGGGTCATGAAGAAATCGCTCGGCCTGACGCTCGCGGCAGCTGTCATGCTGTCGTTCGGCACTGTTGCTCCTGCTGCGGCTGTGCAAGCAAAGCCCTCACCTGATTACCCGAATATCTGCCTGGTGTGGAAAGTCAAGATGCTCTGCTCGAACGTGAAGCCGAACGGTTAACGCTGA
This sequence comes from Brevibacterium sp. UBA7493, assembly GCF_002479565.1. Taxonomy (NCBI): domain Bacteria; kingdom Bacillati; phylum Actinomycetota; class Actinomycetes; order Micrococcales; family Brevibacteriaceae; genus Brevibacterium; species Brevibacterium sp. UBA7493. The sequence continues at coordinate 11,707 of NZ_DLOD01000014.1, forward strand.
AGAGTCTTCTTTGTCGTGCACCTGCTAGTCACACGGCCGGTGCGCGGCTTTTTGAGTGTCCGAAGATGGCCGTAGCGAAGTAGTACCATCAACGAATGGCTGACGTACGGGAGAACCTGCCCTTGATTCGTCGCTTGAGTTCGCGCACCCAACTCGGGCAATTCGGTGTCCCTGTTCTGCTGGCGCTCCTGCTCGTGGGGCTGGGGATCATGGATGCGACCCAGGTTGAGGCCGCTGAGTTCCCGTTCATCCCGCTTTCCCTGCTTGGCATCGGCATGCTGACGATCCCATTTTCACCGTGGATCATGGTGGCCACTGTGGGTTTTGCAGGTGCCTACCTCATCGTCACGGACACAACGTTCCTGGGAATCGCCAGCCTGCTTCTGCCGGTCGTCGTTGCCTATTTCGTCGCTCGCGGTCTCGTCAAACACGCATTCGCGCTCGGCATCGTGTTCCTTGTGGCCGTCATGGCCCCAGGAGTCCGCAGTTACGACGCCTCAGTTTTTGTGTCCTCGTTGGTGTTCTGGACCATCATTCTCGTTTTGGCTCTCGGTGCTGGTGGATTTATTCGGTTCCTGCTTCGGCGCGAGGAAGCAGCCGTCGAACAGAACCAGAAGGCGCTTGATGAGCTCAGCGACCAGCTTTCGCGTGACCTCCATGACTCGGTCGGGGGAGTGCTGACGCGCGTTTCTCTGCTAGCCCAGCAGGCGCGCGCGAGTGGTGGGGACAAGGCGGCTGAGAATCTCGATCTCATCGTCGCCGAAACCCATGCCGCCAGCAGTGAAGTCCGTCTGCTGCTTCGGCGTCTCCGAGACGTCGACGACATGATCCGCGGCGACGGCGCAGCCGAGCCTGGGTCTGACGTCCCGCGTCCGGCCAAGAAGCCTTCGGCAGCTGCACGCGCCAGCGATCCTGTCATCGCGCATGGCCCCATGACGGTTCGCCAGCTGTTGCGGTCCTACTCCGACCGGCTGCGGGTCTACGGCTTCGCTGTCGAGAGCGCTGTCGAACCGCAGGCGTCCGAAGCCCTGGAGCAGTACGTGCGGCTGCTCGGCCGACTGCTGGACGAGAGCATCCTGAATACGATCAAGTACGCCTCGCCGGATGAGCCGGTGCACGCGGTCTTCACGCGGTCGGAAACGCACGTCAAAGTCGTGCTCAGCAACACCGAATCTCCCGAGGGCAATCCGAACCCTGCCGACAGCTCGGGTCTGGGCTTGGCAAATTTGGCCCGCGATATTGAGGCTGCAGGGGGTATCCTGACTACTGGCCGGTTGACACCGCCGGTCGTCGAAGGCGCTGAGGCCACGGACTCGCAGTGGCAGCTCTGCGTCGAACTCCCCGCAGCACCAGCCGGGCAGCCCACGCCCCACACGGAGGTACCGAGTGACAATCGTTGAGCCCTACGACCGCATCAGGGTCATCGTCACCGATGACGATGCTTTCACTCGAGACGCCATCGCCGAACTGCTCGGCAACGACGCCGCCATCAGCGTTGACTCCACATTCTCTGACGGAGCAGAGATGCTCGCCGCCGTCGAACCGCTCGGCCGCGAAGCTGTCAAGAACATCGATGTCATCCTCTGCGACATCTCGATGCCCGAGGTCGGCGGCATCGAGGCGACCCGCCGCCTGCGTGCCGCCGGCGTACGCGTGCCGATCATCCTGCTGACGTCCTTCGACAGCGAAGAGAACCTCATCCAGGCGCTTGCCGCAGGTGCCAACGGCTACCTCATCAAGACTGCCGATGTCGTGCAGATCCGCTCGGCGATCGACGCCGTGCTCAGCGGCACCGCCGTCATCTCCCCGGACGCCGCAGGCTTCGGCGCCACCATCACCCACGAGCCGGCAGCCTCTGCCAACCCGGCAGAGGAGATGGCCCAGCTCGGTCTGACCGACCGTGAGGAGGGCGTGCTCTACCTGCTCTGCCAGGGACTGTCGAACCACGAGATCGCACGCAAACTCGACATCCGCGAAGGCACCGTGAAGGTTCACGTCACCTCGATCATGCGCAAGTTCAACGTCCGGTCCCGGCTCGAACTCGTCGTCGAGGCTTTCAACTCGGGAATCGTCTCACCCGAAGGGGTGCACTGAGCTTCTTCGAGTGCAGGGCACGGGCTTGCGGGCCCCTATAATGGTGTGTTGGGTCAGAGCCCGTGAAAGGTGCGCGGAGACTTCGCCCGCCTGTGCTCCCACCGGGGCGCGGGCCGCACACAATTCTTGAGGATGTTGATGACAGAACACACCGCACGCCGCCTCGATCGCCGCAATATCGCGATCGTCGCCCACGTTGACCACGGCAAGACGACCCTGGTCGATGCGATGCTCAAACAGACCGGAGCGTTCGGCGACCACGGTGAAGTGCAGGACCGCGTCATGGACTCCGGTGACCTGGAGCGCGAGAAGGGCATCACGATCCTGGCGAAGAACACCGCCGTGCGCTATTCAGGACCGTCGGCCACCGACGGCCCGCTGACCATCAACGTCATCGACACCCCCGGCCACGCCGACTTCGGCGGTGAGGTCGAACGCGGCCTGTCCATGGTCGACGGTGTCGTGTTGCTCGTCGACGCCTCGGAAGGACCGCTGCCGCAGACCCGGTTCGTGCTGCGCAAGGCGCTGGCGGCGAACCTGCCCGTCATCATCGTCATCAACAAGACCGACCGCGCCGATGCCCGCATCGCCGAAGTCGTCGACGAAGCCCAGGACCTGCTGCTGGGCCTGGCCAGCGACCTGGCAGAAGAACAGCCTGACCTCGACGTCGACGCCGTGCTCGACGTGCCCGTCGTCTACGCAGCCGCCAAGGTCGCCCGCGCCTCCCTGCGCCGGCCCGCCGACGGCGATGTGCCGGACAACGACGATCTCGAACCGCTGTTCGCCACCATCCTGGAGCACATCCCGGCACCCGCCTATAACGACGACGGAGTGCTGCAGGCACACGTCACCAACCTCGACGCCTCGCCGTTCCTCGGCCGCCTGGCACTGCTGCGCATCTACGGCGGCACCCTGAAGAAGGGGCAGCAGGTCGCCTGGGCCCGCGGCAGCGGCGACATCGGCCAGGCCAAGATCACCGAGCTGCTCGAGACCAAGGGTCTCCAGCGCGTCCCGGCCGAGGAGGCCTCAGCGGGTGACATCGTCGCCATTGCCGGCATTCCCGACATCATGATCGGCGACACCATCACCGATCTGGAGGATCCGCGCCCGATGCCGGCGATCGAGATCGACGAACCGGCGATCTCGATGACCGTCGGCATCAACACCTCGCCGCTGGCCGGCCGCGAGAAGGGCACCAAAGTCACCGCCCGTATGGTCAAGGACCGACTCGACTCCGAACTCGTCGGCAACGTCTCCCTGCGCGTGCTGCCCACCGAGCGCCCCGACACCTGGGAAGTCCAGGGCCGAGGCGAACTCGCCCTGGCCGTGCTCGTCGAGCAGATGCGCCGCGAGGGCTTCGAGCTCACCGTCGGCAAGCCGCAGGTCGTGACTCAGGAGATCGACGGCGTCCTGCACGAACCGGTCGAGCAGATGACGATCGACGCGCCCGAGGAGCACCTGGGGGCGATCACCCAGCTCATGGCCTCCCGCAAGGGCCAGATGGAATCGATCAGCAACCACGGCACCGGCTGGGTGCGCATGGAATTCCGGGTCCCGGCCCGCGGCCTCATCGGCTTCCGCACCCGGTTCCTCACCGAGACCCGCGGCACTGGCATCGCCAACTCGCTGTCAGCCGGCCTCATGCCGTGGGCGGGGGAGATCACCTTCCGCACCACCGGCTCGCTGGTCGCCGACCGGGCCGGTTCGGTGACCCCGTACGCGATGCTCAACCTGCAGGATCGCGGCAGCTTCTTCGTCGAGCCGACTTCCGAGGTCTACGAAGGCCAGGTCGTCGGTGAGAACTCCCGCAATGAGGACATGGACGTCAACGTCACCAAGGAGAAGAAGCTGACGAACATGCGCTCAGCTTCGGCGGACACCTTCGAGAACCTCACCCCGCCGCGGGCACTGACCCTGGAGGAGAGCCTCGAGTTCGCCAACGACGACGAGTGCGTCGAAGTCACGCCAACCCACGTGCGCATCCGCAAGGTCGTGCTCGACCAGAAGGAGCGTCACAAGATCATCAGCCGCAAGAAGAACTGATCACTGCATGAGAGCCACCCAGACCCTTCCCGCAGCACAGGCGCGCGTCCTCTTCGTCCACGCCCACCCCGATGACGAGTCGATCATGACCGGTGGGACGATGGCCGCGCTTGCCGCCTCCGGCGCCCACGTCGCCCTCGTCACCGCCACCCGCGGTGAGGGCGGTGAGGTGATCGGCGAGCTGCGGGAACGGCTGGAGGGCAACCGGGCCGAACTGGCAGCTCACCGGGAGCAGGAGCTCGCCCGCGCACTCGAGATCCTCGGGGTCAGCGACCATGCCTTCCTGGGCGACGGTGAGCGCGGGGGAGCAGATGAGCGCCTGCCTTCCCGCCGGTTCGAGGACTCCGGGATGGCCTGGGGTCCTGACGGTCACGCTGTGGCACCGGATGACATGGTGCCCGAGGCACTGTGCGCCGCCCCGGTGAGCGAAGCCGCCGGATACCTCGTCAACGTCATTCGCCGGGTGCGTCCGCAGCTCGTCATCACCTACTCCAGTGGTGGCGGCTACGGCCACCCCGACCATGTGCGGATGCACGAGGCGACGGTCGCCGCCTGCCAGCGGCTGGAGGGCACCGCTGACGAGGCGGCTGCACTGCTGTTCTTCGACACCCCTGCCGACGCGGCCGCCGACGCCTTCGACCCCCAGGCTCCCGGCTTCGAGCTCACCGGCTTCGCCCCGGCCGCATCGATCCCGACGATCGCCGCCGAGGCGCCGATCGCCGTCGCCCAGGACGTCGACGCCTTCATCGGCGCCAAGAGCCTGGCGATGGCAGCCCACCGCACCCAGATCACCGTGGCCGGGCAGTTCTTCGCACTGTCCAACGGGATCGGCCAGAAGGTCATGGATATCGAGTGCTACACCGACGCCGCCTACCCGGGCCCCGGACCGGCACCGTATGCACCGGTCGACAATGTCCTCGATGCCGTCATCGTGCCTGTTGGGACTCACGCCTACCCGACCCCGGCCGGCACCGGCACTGACGATGCGAACGCAGCCGCCGCCTCGGGCGCGGGTGGAGCAGCCGGTGCGGCGAGCACCGCCGGAACCGGAGCGGCGACAGCTGCCGGAGCCGGAGCGGCGAGAGCTGACACTGAGTCTCCGGGGCGTCCGAAGACCAGCGCGGCAGCGATCATCCACGCGATCCTCGTCGGGCTGCTCATCGGCGTGCTCGGCTCCTTCCAGCACCTCAACGCGACCGCCTGGGAGCTCGGCGGCCAGCAGATCATCGCCCCGTGGGGCCTGGCTCTGGCGCTGGCGCTGAGCACGGCGGGCATGTGGCACATCGCCGCGCTGTACCGGTCGACATCGCTCATGGTGCTGTGTGCGGCGGTCATCTGCATGGTTTCGTTCCTGTTCACACAGCAGGGCCTGCTGCCCGGGGCCGACCTCATCGTCGCCGCGTATCTGCGCTCGATCGTGTGGCTCGTCGCCCCGATGGGCATCGCTGCGGTGCTCGCCTTCACGCTGCCGGCGCTCAAGACTCCCAAGCGGTCATGAGACCGGCGGTCCGGCCGGAAGCTGAGACCGAACTGTAGCAGGATTGTCACCCGGTGGCCGCAGGTCAGGGCATGGCCACTGGCTATAGTTGGGAGCGGATTCCCACCAGCTCCGGGCCGCTGCCCGGCCGACTCTCGTGAAGTGACACCATGGCCTCTGACACCACTCCGGCGCGCGGCCGCCGCACGACGATCATCGTCATCGTCGCCGCCGTCCTCGCCCTCGCCGCTGCCTATGTGGCAACGGCGTTCTTCGCCTCCAACGGCATGCCGCGTCACACGCAGGTCGCCGGGATCGACGTCGGCGGGATGTCCGAGGCCGAGGCGAAGCGCACCCTCGATGAGCAGCTCGCCCCGCGTGCCGAGGAGCCGATCGAGATCACCGCAGAGGACAACTCCGCGAAGATCGACCCGGCTGATGCCGGGATCGTCCTCGACACCCAGGCGACCGTCAATCGCGGTGCTGGCTTCACGCTCAATCCGGTGCGCATCTACGAGCGCCTGTTCGACGACAACGTCATCGACCCGGTCATCACCGTTGACGAGGCGAAGAAGTCCGTCATCGAGGAGGTCGGTTCGGAGATGTCGACCGAACCGGTCGATGCGACGCTCGCCTACGACGAAGACGGCAAGCCGAAGGTCACCGACAGCAGCGACGGCACCATCGTGACCGCCGATGCGATCCGGGAGACGATCGATGCCTCCTGGCTGCGCGAAGACCCGCCACTGGCGGTGACTGCGCAGAAGAAGGAAGCCGACATCACCACCGCTGAGGCGGAGAAGGCCCGGACCGATATCGCTGAACCGGCCATCAGCAACGACATCACGGTCACCGCCGACCCCGGCGACCATGAGGATGTCCAGGGCGGGACGCTCACCGTTTCCCCGGAGACCGTGTCGCAGACCCTGGAGTTCGAGCCAAAGGACAGCGACCTGACACCGGTCTTCGACGCCAAACGGCTCAAGCGGCTCGCGCTGTTCGAGAGCCCGCAGGTCGGCCAGGAGATGAAGAACGCCAGCTACGAGATCGTCGACGGCAAACCGAAGGTCGTGCCGAGTGAGAAGGGCATCTCCGTTGACGAGAAGGAATTCGCCGACGCCGTGCTGCCGGCGCTGACCTCCGATGATCGCACCGCCGAGGTGACGCTCACCGAGACCGATCCGGAGTTCTCGACTGAGGACGCCGAGAAGGCCGATGTCGACACCGTCATCGCGAAGTTCGCCACCCCGTACAACTCCGAACCCAACCGCGACACCAACCTGCGGGTGGCCTCGAAGAAGGTCTCGGGCACCGTACTGCTGCCCGGTGAGCAGTTCAGCCTCAACGAGACCCTGGGCAAGCGCACAGCCGCCAACGGCTACAAGCCTGCCGGCGTGATCTCCGAAGGACAGATGAAGACCGACTTCGGCGGCGGTGTCTCCCAGGTGTCGACAACCTTGTTCAATGCCGCATTCTTCGCCGGTCTCGATCTCGATGAGCATCGCGCGCACTCCCGGTACATCTCCCGCTACCCGGAGGGCCGGGAGACGACCCTGGACTGGACGTCGATCGACTTGAAGTTCACGAACAACACCGACAAACCGATGGTGCTTGACATGTACCTCAAGGGCGGCGAGGTCCACGCCCGCGTCTTCGGCGTCAAGACCGTCGACGTCGAAGCCGATGCCTCCAGCCGGTTCGCGTTCACCTCGCCGAGCACTGTGACCGAATCGGGCCCCTCCTGCTCACCGCAGTCACCGCGGGAAGGCTGGTCGATCACGATCTACCGCACGATCAAGGACCACTCGACCGGCAAGGTCGTGAAGAAGGACGACTTCACCACCGTCTACCGTCCGGTCAACCGCGTGCAGTGCAAGACGGACAGCTGAACGACCCTGAGCACAGCCGTGCCCGGCACCGGAATCACGGTGCCGGGCACAGGCATGGTGAGCAGGTCAGCCGGTGAATGTGTAGCCGCTGGGTTCCTCACCCAGGTCGATGATCGCAGCGACCGGCCCGCCGCCGTCAGGGCCCTGATGGGCGGCTGATACCGAGACGAACACGGCAGGATCGCCGGTCACCGCGGCGGTGACGCCGCCGACTGCGGCCTTGATCTGCCGGTGCCAGTGGACATCGGAGTCATCGAGCATCGCGTTGCGGCGGCCGAGCACCGTGCCGTCCTGGCTGGCCTCGCACTTGAGGAACACGTTGACGAGACGGCCGCCGAGGTCGTCGCGGTGCGGCCGATCCGGCAGGTCGAGGCCGGCATCGGTGATCGCATCCCAGATCCCGTCGGCATCGAGCGCATGATCCATGACCCCGTGGCCGATCCTGAACCGGCCGCCGATGCCGGGCGCATTGCCGACGACGACCACCTGCGCGCGGTCGAGCTCGACACCGGAGGAGCACGAGGCGACCGCGGAGTACTTTGAGCGATCCCGCATGACATCGTCATCGGTGATGTCGGTGGCCTCGCCGAGCGCCTGGGCGATGCCGAGGGCGGTGGTGCCGTTGGAGACGTCCATCGACGTCAGCGTGTCCTCGGTGAAGACGTCGTGACCGCGGGAGCGGGCATCGCGGATCGTGTCGATCGTCAGCAGCGGGGTCTTCGTCTGCACATAGTGGACATCAGCGGTGTCGGTGATGCCGGCGCGCTCCATCGCCGCGGTGACGGCATCGGCGACCTTGTCGATCATGCCGGTGCGGCCGATCTCCTCCGGCAGAATCGGCTCGCTCATCGCGAAGCCGACCGACAGCCGCTTGTCATCGACACCGGCGGCAGCGCCGTGGCTCGGGGTGTCGGTCGCGTCGGTGGTGGCGAAGATCGTGGCATGGGGGCTGATGACGCCATCGGTGCCGCCGGACCAGACGATCGGGATCTCCTTGACCTGCTCGGGCGGAGCGCCCTTCTCGATAAGCGCCTCACGGAAGGCGCGGTCGGCGATGATGCGGGTGTAGTCGTTGACCCCGCCGTTGCCCTCGGTCTTGCCGATGATCGCGATGACGCGGGAGGCGTCGAGGACACCGTCGTCGATGAGCTTCGTCATCTCCGAGGCGTCGGAGACGCTGTGCAGGGGGACTTTCCGGACTTCGATCGGCTGTGGCATGTGGCTGCTCCCAACAGAGTGTCGTTCCCACCCGGCGGGTGATGCCGAGAGGCTGTTATCGACTGCGCACCGGCGCGCGGCGCCGTCACCGCAGTCCCTGAGTGCCACTCACTGTACTGAGCGAAATGTGGGGCAGAACACGTCAGATTGCGCCAAGCGGCACCGCGTCCATTCGGCAGAAAGTGCTGTGTCAGCCCTGCGGTACATGCACCTAGCGTGATGTGACACACGACACGTCCCGTCGGCAGGCAGAGTCGCCGGCCGCCGCGCCCGAGGAGAGCTATGCCCGCTGCTGAGCCAGAGATCACCCCGCGCTACCAGATCAACGAGATGCCGCCGCTGGGCGAGGCGGTGCTGCTGGGCATCCAGCATGTGCTCGTCATGATGGCGAGCAATGTCACCATTCCCGTCATCCTCGCCACTGCGATCGGCGCGACCACCGGTGAGACCGCCTTCCTCGTCCAGGTCGCGCTGCTCGTCGCCGGGCTCACCACGCTGCTACAGACGATCGGCATCGGGCCGATCGGCTCTCGGCTGCCGATCGTACAGGGCACGAGCTTCGGCTTCCTCGTCGTCGCCATTCCGCTGGCGCAGAGCTACGGGATCGCCGCCGTGTTCGGTGGTGCGATCTTCGCCGGTGTCGTGCAGGTGATCCTCGGGATGAGCCTGCGCTGGCTTAAGGCCCTGTTCCCGCCGCTCGTCAGCGGCATCGTCGTCCTCGTCATCGGCATCGGACTGCTGCCCACCGGCATGGCGCTCTACGCCGGCGGCAGCGGCTCACCGACCTTCGGTTCGTGGACAGACCTCGGCCTGGCCAGCCTGGTGCTCGTCGTCATGCTGCTGTTCTACCGCTTCGGCCGGGGCATCATCGGGGCGGCCTCAGTGCTCCTCGCCCTCATCGTCGGCTACCTGGCAGCGATCCCGGCCGGTCGGGTCGACTTCAGCGATGTCGCCGAGGCCGCATGGTTCGCCTTCCCCGCACCGCTGAAGTTCGGTCTGGACTTCCCCGCCGCTGCCCTCATCGGCATGGGTGCGATGGCGATCGCCACCTCCGTGGAGACGATCGGGGACCTGTCGGCGATCACCAAGAGCGGTGCTGGACGAGACGTGACCGACAAGGAGCTCTCCGGCGGCGTGATGGCCGACGGCGTGGCGACCGCGTTCGCCTCACTGTTCTCCGCCCTGCCCAACACCTCGTTCGGCCAGAACGTCGGGCTCGTCGCCTTCACCGGCGTCATGAGCCGGCACGTCGTCTCGATCGGCGCCGGGTTCCTCATCCTGCTCGGACTGCTGCCGAAGTTCGCCGCCGTCATCGCCGTCATGCCCTCGGCTGTCATCGGAGGAGCGGCGGTCGTGATGTTCGGAATGCTCATCGGTGCTGGCATCAAACTGCTGGCCGAGACTGCCCTCGACCGCCACGACATGCTCGTCATCGCCGTGTCGATCGGCGTCGGGCAGGGCTTCGCTGCCGTACCTGATTCGGTGGCGCTGTTCCCCAACACCATCGCCGTGCTGCTGACCTCCGGCATCGTGCCGGCGGCCGCGCTGGCCGTCATCATGAACCTCACACGCCCCAAGCCGGCCCGCGGCGGTCACCTCGACATCGATGTGCCGATGAGCGAGAAGTCCGATCCGCTCGGCGACGACGGCACACACGCGCCGCCGCGCTGAGCCTGCAGACGGCCGGTGCTCATTCGGCCTGGAGGGCGAACCAGTGCCGGTGATGCTCCCGGGCGCCGAGACCGCGCATGAGCGTGACCGCTGCTTCATTGGAAGCCGGCACATCGGCCAGCAGCGAGCGGATGCCCTGCTGGCCGGCTGCCGCGGCCGCGGCCTGCACGAGTGCGCGTCCGACTCCGCGGCGGCGCGCGCTGGGGTGGACGATGAGATGGGAGATCACCGCCCAGCGGTGGGTGAGCGCGACGCGGATCGTGCCGATGAGCTGCGGCCGGCTGGCCTGCGGCTGCCCGCCGGGCTGGGCGGAACCAGCCGTCCCGGACTGGGCGGAGCCGGCGGTGCCGGGCAGCGGACCGGTGATCGCTGAGAGGATGAACATCTGCTCAGCTGAGGTCATGAGCGCAGCGAAGGCCGAATGGCTCTCGCTGCCCTCCGGATGCCCCCAGGCCTCATATTGCAGTCCGTGCGGGGCATCCGAGCGCACGATCGACAGCCCAGCCGGGGCCGCGGCGGCGGGATCGGCGAGCCCAGCGGCCGCCTCGGCGGTGGCGACGGTGAGCGCCAGCTGCGGTTCGGAGGGCACGAAGCCGGCATCGCGGAACAGCCCGGCGGCCTCCCGGCAGGCGGCGGCGAGCTCTGAGGAGTCGGCATCGGAGTAGATCTGCACAGCAGCAGGCAGCCCGTGCTGGCCGTACCACTGGGAGACCATCTCGAGCGCCTCAGCGGTCTCGACACCGGGCGGATCGAGGGGGAGCGCGGAGTTCGCCGCCTCCTTCCCAGCCCCGCCGGCAGCCCGCAGCAGCCAGCCGGACTGGACGAACGCCTCGGGCCCGGCCCCCTCATCACCGGCCACCTGCGCGGCATCCCGGTGCAGGTTGTCACGGTTGAGCCAGGTGACCTCCGGCGGCAGCCAGGCGTGGGCGGCGATCCGGCGCACATCGGCAGCCGAGACCACCTCGTGCAGCCGGCCCGTGCGCTGCGGCGCCGGCGGCACCTCATGGGCGAGGATGATGTCCTCCCGAGGCACGCGGACCGGTCCGCGCTTCGTCTCCACCGTCACGGAGTCCCCGTCGACGGCGCTGACCTGGCCGAGCGCATCGGTGGCGCCGGAGCCTGCGCGATACCGGAGGACAACCCGCATGCCGGGACGGGGTTCGAACATGTGTGACCTTTTCGACGGTGGTGTGCCAACCCTCCCAGCCTATAAGGGAGTAGTCTGGTGAGAGGACTTTTCGCATCGAAGCTGACTCAAGGAGACTGACCATGACGTATGTCATCGCACAACCGTGCGTCGATCTCAAGGATAAGGCGTGCATCGACGAATGCCCCGTCGACTGCATCTACGAAGGCGAACGGTCGCTCTACATCCACCCCGACGAATGCGTCGACTGCGGCGCCTGCGAACCCGTCTGTCCGGTCGAGGCGATCTACTACGAGGACGACGTCCCCGAGGAATGGGCCGACTACTACACCGCCAATGTCGAGTTCTTCGACGAGATCGGCTCACCCGGCGGTGCCGCCAAGCTCGGCAACACCGGTCTCGACCACCCGATCATCAAGGCGCTGCCGCCGCAGAACCACGACGAGTGAGAACCCATGTACGGACTCCAGCTGCCCGACTACCCATGGGACACCCTGACTCCGTACCGACAGCGCGCTGCCGCACATCCTGATGGCGTCTGCGACCTGTCGATCGGCACGCCGGTCGACCCTACCCCCGAGGTGATCCGCCAGGCGCTGCGCGAGGCCGCCGACGCCCACGGGTACCCGACGACCGCCGGAACCGACGCGCTGCGCGAGGCGATCGCCTGGTGGTCTGCCCAGTGGCGCGGCGTGACCGTCGATCCCGCCTCAGAGGTGCTGCCGACGGTCGGGTCGAAGGAGCTCGTCGCCTGGCTGCCGACGCTGCTCGGGTTGTCGGCTCAGGGGGCGTCCGGTCTAGAGCAGCCTGTGTCTGTCGCCTGCCCGGCGCAGGCCTACCCGACCTATGAGATGGGTGCCCGGCTGGCCGGCGTCGACTGCGTCCGTCTCGATGCCGCTGACATCCTCGCCGGTGCCTCTTTGGAGGGGATTGGGCTGTTGTGGCTCAACTCGCCGGGCAACCCGACCGGCGAGGTCCTCGACACCGACACCCTTGCCGCCGTCGTCACCCGCGCCCGCGAGGCCGGGGTCATCGTCGCCAGCGACGAATGCTACGCCCTGCTCAACTGGGCCGCCGACACCGCGGCGCCCTCGATCCTCGACCCGGCCGTCACCGGAGGAGAGCACACCGGGCTGCTGGCGGTGTACTCGATGTCGAAGCAGTCGAATCTCGCCGGCTACCGAGCGGCATTCGTCACCGGCGATGCGACGCTCATCGGCAACCTCACCAACGCCCGCAAGCATGCCGGGATGATCATGCCTGCCCCCATCCAGGCGGCGATGATCGCGGGCCTGCGCGACACTGCCCACGTGCAGGAGCAGAAGGCCCGCTACGCCGCCCGGCGCGCGGAGCTGCTGCCGGCAGCCGAGGCGTTCGGGCTGCGCATCGACCATTCGACAGCAGGGCTCTACCTGTGGGCCAGCCGCGACGAGGACTGCTGGGAGACCATCGCAGCGCTCGCTGACCTGGGCATCATCGCCGGGCCCGGCGCCTTCTACGGCGCTGCCGCCGGCCAGCACGTGCGCCTGGCGCTGACAGCGCCCGATGAGCGGATCGCGGCAGCCGCCGCACGCCTGCGGGAGGCCTGAGATCGAGGTGGCCACCGCCTCGGGAAAGGCCGAACACACCCGCCTGCCGCACGGTGGCGCGGGGCAGGGTACCAAGCCCAGGTGACAGGCCACCCCGATTTACCCTTGGCCTACCAAAGCCGGTAGTCTCTGATGTGACTGTGAAACAACACTCAGGTCGCTGTGAGCACTCCACGCTCGAATCCCCGGCCGGAGATCAGACATTTCGAGGAGTACATATGGCAGAGGATGCAGTACTGCACATCGACGGCCAGGAGGTCTCCCTCCCTGAGGTGACTGCCACCGAAGGCACGGAAGCTGTGCGGATCGGCTCATTGCTCAAAGACACCGGGAAGGTCACCTACGATCCCGGTTTCGCCAACACGGCCAACACCTCCTCGGCCATCACCTTCATCGATGGCGACGAGGGCATCCTGCGCTATCGCGGCTACCCGATCGAAGAGCTGACCGAGAAGTCGAACTTCATCGAGGTCTGCTACCTGCTCATCTACGGCGAGCTGCCCACCCAGGAGCAGTACGACGAATTCGACGCCCGGCTGCGTCGCCACACCCTCGTGCACGAGGACCTGCGCCGCTTCTTCACCGCCTTCCCCTACGACGCCCACCCGATGCCGATGGTGTCCTCGGCGATCTCGGCACTGTCGACCTTCTACCAGGACAACCTCTCCGTCTTCGACAACGAGCAGATCGACCTGTCCTCGATCCGGATGCTCGCCAAGATGCCGACGATCGCAGCGATGGCCCACCGCAAGTCCGAGGGCCTGCCGGTGATCCACCCGGACAACTCGCTCAACCTCGTCGAGAACTTCCTGCGCGTGAACTTCGGCTACCCGTCCGAGCCGTACGAGCTCGACCCGCTGGCGGTCAAGGCGATGGACCAGCTGTTCATCCTGCACGCCGACCACGAGCAGAACTGCTCGACCTCGACGGTGCGCCTGGTCGGCTCGGCACAGGCGAACATCTTCCAGTCGATCTCAGCAGGCGTCAACGCCCTGGCAGGCCCCCTGCACGGCGGAGCGAACTCGGCAGTTCTCGAGATGCTCGAAGAGATCCTCGCCTCCGACGACGGCGCGAAGTCCTACATGGAGCGGGTGAAGAACAAGGAGCAGGGCGTCCGCCTCATGGGCTTCGGCCACCGGGTGTACAAGAACTACGATCCGCGTGCGGCGATCATCAAGAAGACCGCCCACGAGATCCTCGAGCGCACCGGCGGCAACGACGAGATGCTCGAACTCGCCCTCAAGCTCGAAGAGATCGCGCTGGCCGACGACTACTTCGTTGAGCGCAGCCTGTACCCGAACGTCGACTTCTACACCGGCCTTATCTACAAGGCCCTCGGCTTTCCGACCGAGATGTTCACCGTGCTCTTCGCCGTCGGCCGCCTGCCGGGCTGGATCGCGCAGTGGCGTGAGATGATCAACGACCCGGAGACCCGCATCGGCCGCCCGCGCCAGATCTACACCGGCGAGCCGAAGCGCAGCTACACCGACATCAGCAAGCGCTGACACACGGTGCGTTGACAGCAGACACGCGAAAGGGGACAGACCAGCTGGTCTGTCCCCTTTGCTGTGCCTGGCAGATCAGTGCAGGTCGGGGTTGAGTTCGATGCCCTGCGCGGTGCGGGAGCGGGCCTCGACGGCACCGGTCTCGGAATTGCGGCGCAGCAGCACATTGTCGCTGCCCGACAGCTCAGCGGCCTTGACGACCTTGCCGTCCTCTTCAGGCATGACGACGCGGGTGCCGGCAGTGACGTAGAGGCCAGCCTCGACGATGCAGTTGTCGCCGAGTGAGATGCCGACACCGGCATTGGCGCCGAGCAGCGTGCCCTCACCGATCTCGATGCGATGTGCGCCGCCGCCGGAGAGGGTGCCCATGATCGAGGCTCCGCCGCCGATGTCGGTTCCATTGCCGATGACGACGCCCTGGGAGATGCGCCCTTCGACCATTGCCTGACCGAGGGTGCCGGCGTTGAAGTTGACGAAGCCCTCGTGCATGACGACGGTGCCAGGCGACAGGTAGGCGCCCATCCGCACTCGGTCGGCATCAGCGATGCGCACACCCTCGGGGACGACGAAATCGGTCATGCGCGGGAACTTGTCGACGCCGTAGACCGAGAGCTGGCCGCGGGCCTTGAGCTTGGCGCGGGTGATCTCGAAGTCCTCGACCGCGCATGGGCCTTCAGAGGTCCACACGACGTTATTCAGCTGGCCGAACAGGCCGTCGAGGTTGAGGTCGTTGGGCTTGACGAGGCGGTGGGACAGGGCGTGCAGGCGCAGGTAACCATCGGCGGCACCGTCGGGTGCGGCATCGAGGTCGATGGTGACCGAGACGAGCTCACCGCGGGTGCCGCGGGCCTCATCGGCGACCGCGAGCGGGGCGAGGACGTCATCGTCGACGGCGTCGGCGGCGAGCTTGGCTGCCGAGGCCTCATCACCGGTCAGGACGGGGGCGGGGTACCATACGCACAGGATCGTGTCGCCGTGGTAGGTGGCGACACCCTTGGCTGAGACAAAACGTTGAGTCATGGCACCAGCCTATCGGTCAGTGTGCTGGGGAGACACTAGGCTGGACGTGATCTGTGCCCGTCGAACGCCAGGAGTCTGCCGATGTTCACCTCAGGAATCTACAACCGCGGGCCGCTGCGGCTGCGCCGCTCCCAGGTACCGGAGAAGACCGCCGACGAACAGCTGCTCGAATGCCCAGACGAGGCCGCCTGGCAGCACGAGGATCCGTGGCGGGTGCTGCGCATCCAGTCGGAGTTCGTTGAGGGCTTCGGCGCGATGGCCGGACTCGGGCCGTGCTTCTCGGTCTTCGGTTCGGCGCGCACCGCTGAGACCTCACCGGACTACGCGACTGCCCGGGACCTCGGCCGCCTGATCGCCGAGGCCGGGTACGGCGTCATGACCGGGGGAGGGCCGGGCATCATGGAGGCGGCCAACCGCGGGGCGCATGACGCTGGGGGACTGTCGGTGGGTCTGGGCATCGAGCTGCCCTTCGAACAGGGCATGAACGACTACGTCGACCTGGGCGTGAACTTCCGCTACTTCTTCGTGCGCAAGACGATGTTCCTCAAGTACTCCCAGGGCTATGTCGTGCTGCCGGGCGGGTTCGGGACCTTCGATGAGCTCTTCGAGGCGCTGACACTGGCGCAGACGCACAAGGTGCGCAAGTTCCCGATCGTACTCATGGGCACCAGCTATTGGGGCGGGCTCGTCGACTGGCTGAAGTCCAAGCCGATCGAATACGGCACCATCAGCCTCGACGATCCCGACCGGCTCAGCCTCACCGACGACCCAGCCGAGGCCGTCTCGATCCTCACCTCCGTCTCCGAGGCCTGACCGAGCGTTCCAGCATGCCCGTCACGGTGCGCCGGTGGCCGACAGGGCTGTGAGACGATACCGCTATGTCGATCTACATCATCCTCGGTGTGTGCGCTGCCGTGTTCTTCGCTGTCGTCGCCATCTTCGGCGCCACCGGCGGCTTCAACAGCGCCATGGGAGGCGATCAGGCGCAGGAGCCCCCGCGCGGACTGGGCGAGGAATGGTCGGCAGACGACATCAGCACCGTGCGCTTCCAGCTCGCCGCCCGCGGCTACCGCACCGACTCAGTCGACCTGGTGCTCGAGCAGATGACCCAGCGGCTGCGCGAACAGGAGGCCGAGATCACCCGCCTGCACGCCGAACGCGACCGCCCGCACCCAGGCCACCACCGCCTCGGCGATGGCTACCCGGAGACCCTGGAAGGACGCCAGCCCGGCGACCGGGGCACCGACGCCCAGCACGGTACGCAGGGCGACCCGCAGCCCTGATGGCAGCAGCGAAACCAGCAGCACTCTTGGCCGGGCCGATCGCCGTGCAGCCGGCCACCCCGCGGATCGTCAGACGGATGGCCGACTGGCTGCTGGGCCTGCCGGTCTGGGCGCAGGCGCTTGTCGTCTTCCTCGTCTCGCGGATCATCGCGTTCGCGTTCCTCTCCCACGTGCTCGCTGAGCAGGGCAGCTCGCCGTGGACGAGCGGGGAGGCCACGACGCTGCGGGACTTCCTCAACTTCTGGGACGCCGGCTGGTACGAGCGCATCGCGACTGAAGGCTACCCCGAGGTGCTCCCGCGCGGAGAGTCCGGGGATGTCAGCCAGAACGCGTGGGCGTTCTACCCGCTGCACCCCTGGATCGCCCGCGACGTCTCCGTGCTCACCGGGCTGGACTACCAGTTCGTCTCACCGCTGCTGTCGAACCTGTTCGCCGCCGGGGCTGCGATCGTCATCCTTGCGCTGTTCCGCCGCCACACCACCGCCGGGCGGGCGCTCATGGGCCTGGCGGTCGTGTTCGTCTTCCCCGCCTCCCCGATCCTGAGCACCGGATACGCCGAGGCGCTCAACCTGCTGCTGCTCGCCTGCGCGCTCACCCTCGTCATCGACCGGGCCTATCTGTGGGCGATTCCCGTCGTCGTGGCGATGGACCTCTCCCGGCCGATCGGGGTGGCGTTCTCGTTCTTCATGCTCATCCACCTCATCAGCCGCTTCGCCCGCCGCGGCAGCGACCCCTACCCGGCAGGGGAGGCGATCCGCAGCTGGACGCTCGGAGTGCTGTCCTGCGTTGCTGCGCTCATCCACCCGATCCGCGCCTGGCTGCGTACCGGCGAGCCGCTGGCGTATCTCGATACCGAGCACGCCTGGAGCGGCGGGCACTCCCGGTTCGTCATCCAGTGGTTCGACATGTCGCGCTGGCTGGCAGGCGACATCATCGGACCCGTGCTGCTGGTCGGACTCATCGCCGGGTTCGTCGTGCTGATGCTCTCACCGGCCGGGCGGCAGCTCGGCCGCGACCTGCAGCACTTCACGGTGGCCTATGCGGTGTACCTGTTCATCTTCTTCAATCCGCAGACCTCGACGTTCCGGCTGCTGCTGCCGCTGTTCCCGCTCGCCCTGGCGATGGCGTACTCACGGTCGTGGGCGTACCGCGGGCTGCTGCTCGTCGTGCTCATCGTCACCCAGTACCTGTGGATCAGCCAGCTGTGGCACTTCACCCCGCCATCGGACTGGCCGCCGTGATCAGCATGCAAGACGAACGGATGCGCGCGTGACGCGCCCGTTACGTGATCTAGCTCAAATGGTGGATAATCAGAGATGCTGGAAATTTTCAACCGGAAGGACAGAGGTTCATGGCAGCACAGAAACCGCGCACTGGTGACGGCCCTCTTGAAGTGACCAAAGAAGGTCGCGGCATGGTTCTGCGTCTACCTGTCGAGGGCGGCGGGCGGCTGGTCATCGAGATCAGCCCGGAGGAAGCTGCGAACCTGTACGACACCCTCGCCGAGGCGCTGGGCAAGTAACGCAGTGCCGGTTCCGGTCCGCTGACCGGGAACCGGAGAGCGCCACCCTCATCTGGGCGCCGGAGGCGCATACGCGCAACCGGCGCCCATACTCATGCCCGAGGCAGAGAGGCACCGTCAATGGACACCAATGAGATCGGCGCCCAGCGGCAGCGGCTGGCCGAGGCGATCCACGCCTCAGCAGGTGGTGACCTGTCGGCTGCGCTCGACTATGCAGCGCACATGTCGATCGCCGACGTCGTCGAGGCGCTACAGCGGAAGGATCCGGATCTTCTGTTCGATCATTCCGAGCTCTGCGACGCTTTCATCCGTGCCTGGCTGGACCAGCTGCCCCCGCTTGAGCGGTTCGCCGCCACCGTTGAGGTCAGCGGGCTGTACACGACGGGCATGGTGTGGCTGCCCCACGCCGAGGATCGCAGCGTCGAGCGGATCCTCCGGTTTGCCGCCGAGGCAGTGACCGAGATGGGTGCGCGCATTGCAGGGGAGGGGATTCTGGCAGGCACGCCCGACACCAGCTTCGGGCCGACGTTCGCGCTCAAGCTCAGCGCGCTGGCAGACGGTCCGGTCGGTGACCTCCGCACCGAGCTGATTGCTCGCGCGGATGAGCTGCGGGAGCTGAAGCGGCTGGACGATGAGCGCGAGGCACAGGAAGAAGGCGGCGGGTGACTCCGCTTCTGCTGAGGCGGCCGAACTTCGGCCCGAGTCTCACTGTCCCAGGCACCGGAGTACGAGCAGGCCGGCATCGATGGGGATCATGAGGCGTTCGATGTCGGCACGCGCCTCAATGTCGGAGAGCACAGTGCGCATCACCTGGGTGCGCGGGGTGCGGTTGGCCGGTTTGGCCACCGCATCTCCCAGCAGCGCCTGGTTGATGATGAGCAGACCATCAGCACTCAGCCGCTCGATCGCCAGCGGCACGAGCCGCGGATACGTCAGCGGCTCGGAGTCGAGGAACACAAGATCATAGCCACCGGGTGCCAACCGGGCGAGCACGTCCTCACCGCGGCCGTGGATCATGCGCACGCAGTGCGGGCGGATCCGTGCGGCACCGAGCAGCTCACGAGCGACAGCCTGCTTATCGGCATCGGCGTCGATGCTCGTGAGCACGCCGCCCGGGGGCATGCCGCGCATGATCGCCAGCGTGCCGGTTCCGGTGCCGGTGCCGACCTCCAGGGCGCTCGCCGGCTTCGCCAGCTGGGTGAGCAGGCGCAGCAGGCCTGCAGTGTTGACCGACAGCGGGGTGACGGCATAGTCAGAGGCGATGGTGCGGGCAGCGTCGAGGACGGCGTCGGCAGGGTTGTAGCGTTCGGCGTATTGCGCGTTGATCGCCCAGTCGCGGCTCATACGTTCCTTCCTGCTGACAGCGGATCGCGGACCGGCAGAAGTCGTGGAAAGCGCCGGCGATCCGTGCCCTCAGTGTAGCCCGGAGCGGCCGTGAGACCCCTGAGTGCACTGCTAGAATGAGGGCCATGTTCGGGATCAACGGCACGGAGATGCTCATCATCGTCATCGTTGCCCTCCTTGTCATCGGCCCGCAGCGGCTGCCCGAATACGCCGAGCAGCTCAAGGAGTTCGTCAAGCTGCTCAAACGCCGCGCCGACGAAGCCAAGGGCAGTCTGCGCCGCGACTTCGCCGAGGACCTGCCCGATGTCGATTGGAAGACCCTCGACCCGCGTCAGTACGATCCGCGCAGGATTGTGCGCGAGGCGCTGCAGGAGGAGTCCCAGGCACACTCGCCTGCCGGTTCCCGAGGTGCGAATTCCGGTGGCAGCACCGCTGCCGGTTCCGGCACGGATGAGGCAGCAGCTACGCAGCTGAGCCCGGTGCAGCGCTACCGCGCTCAGGCCGCTCTGCGCGACGCCGAGGTGGCACCGCCCTTCGACCCGGAAGCCACCTGAACCGGATCCCACGCTGAGCTCGGTCCGATAGGGCTCGATGAGGAAGGGCAATCAGGCAGGGGAGAGGCCGAGTGATCGGCCGGCGAGTCCGCGCGAGCGCGTCGCCAGCTGCTGAGCCACCGCCCGCAGAGCCGTTGAAGCTGGTGAGTCCGGGGCTGCCAGCACAGCAGGAGTGCCCGCATCCCCGCCGGTGCGCACGGGCGGATCGAGCGGGATCTGGCCGAGCAGCGGCACCTGACCACCGGTGATCTCCGACAGGTTCTTCGCCACTGACTCTCCGCCGCCGGAGCCGAAGACGTCCATCCGGGTGCCGTCGGGCATCTCCATCCACGACATGTTCTCAATGACACCGGTGACCTGCTGCTGGGTTTGCGTTGAGACCGACCCGGCACGCTCAGCAACCTGTGCGGCTGCCTGCTGCGGGGTGGTGACGACGAGCAGCTCAGAGCGCGGCAGCAGCTGGGCGACTGAGATCGCGATGTCGCCGGTGCCCGGCGGCAGATCGAGCAGCAGCACATCGAGATCGCCCCAGAACACGTCGGTGAGGAACTGCTGGAGAGCCCGGTGCAGCATCGGTCCCCGCCACACGACGGCCTGACCGGGCTGGACGAACATGCCGATCGAGATGACCTTCACCCCGTGGGCGACCTGCGGCAGGATCATCTCATCGACCTTCGTCGGCTTGCCGGAAAGGCCGAGCATGCCCGGGATCGAGAATCCGTAGATGTCGGCGTCGACGACGCCGACGCGCAGCCCTTCGGCAGCGAGCGCCACGGCGAGGTTGGCGGTGATCGAGGACTTCCCGACTCCGCCCTTGCCGGAGGCGACCGCGTAGATGCGGGTGAGTGAGTTCGACTTGTTGAACGGGATCTCGCGGTTGGCACCGGGCCCCTGCAGCTTCTCTCGCATCGCCTGCCGCTGCTCAGGGGTCATCGTGCCCAGTGTCACCGTCACGCCGGTGACGCCGTCGACCTTCGCAACCGCCGCCTCGGTGTCGCGTGTGATGGTGTCCTTGAGCGGGCAGCCGGCGATGGTCAGCAGCACGGTGACGGCGACATGCCCGTCATCGGCAACGGCGATGTCGTCGACCATGTCGAGTTCGACGATGCTGCGGCGGATCTCGGGATCGAGCACAGTGGCAAGGGCGGCGCGGACAGCATCGATGGTGGGGGCGGTCATATGCGCTCTGAGTGTCCTTCCAGCAGGCCGGAGATCGCGGGCGATTCCAGCGTACTCCATTCGCTGCCGCCTGCAGCTGTGCGATATCTGACTCTCCTCGGCATCCCCGTCGTCATCCGGCGCAGGCGCTGAGGAAGTGACCCTGCGGCCGCCTGTCCGCTGGCTGACAGCCCACACCCGGCAACCCGGCACCCATGTGATCCGGTGACTAGTCCATACTGGAGGTATGGCTTCCAGACGACCGGTCACCCAGATCCCGCACGGCGAAGTGCTCGGCTCCTACCGCACGCATGAGGATGCGCAGAAGGCGGTCAGGTTCCTTGCTGAGAAGGACTTCGACGTCTCCTCGCTGACGATCGTCGGCTCCAATCTCAAGATCGTCGAACCGGTCACCGGCATGCTCACCTGGGCTGCTGCAGCCGGCCGCGGTGCGCTGTCCGGTGCCTGGATCGGGATGCTCTTCGGGCTGGTGTTCATGCTGCTCGGCGGCGGCACCGACGCATCGCTGACGACGGGGGCGCTGCTGCCGGGCATCGTCATCGGCGTGGGCCTGGGCATGATCTGGGGGATTGCGATCAAGGCGATCAACCGAAAGCAGAGTGCGGTCATGTCCAGCCCGCAGGTGCTGGCGACGACCTACGACATCATCTGCCCGCCCGGCGTCGTGAACGAGGCGCAGGCGATCCTCGCCGCCCGCTGAGACACGGAGCGGAACAGAACTGCAGGGTTCGTCAGTCGAGTGCCTGCCACGCAGCTGCGAGCTGCGGGCACACCGTGCGCAGCGGGGGAGGAGAAGCTGGCAGCGGCGCACCCCCAGCATAGTCGCCTGCGGAGATGACCGCATCGACGATCGCTGCCGAGAGCACATCGGCGGCCGCGGTATTCAGCTGCCCGAGCACCATCGTCTCATCGGCCTCACCGGACCCGCCCTCTGACTGCGTCAGGGCCACGGCACCGGTGGCTGCGGCGAAGACCGTATCCCCATCGAAGAGCGTATGCGAGGGATGGATCGCCCGCGCCAGCCCGGCATGGGCTGACTGCGCCAGCCGGTGCGCCTGAGCAGTATCGAGCCGGGCGTCGGTGACGACGGCGGCGATCGTCGTGTTCCGCGTCGGAGGCGGGCCCTCGACAGACTGTGCCGCCACTGCTGCTAACCTCTCACGCAGCACGTCACAGTCGTCAGCCGGGATGTCGATGCCGTAGCCGGCGAGCACCTCGGCAGCATGCAACCGGCCGGTCGGTGCGATGACGGTGCCCATCGGATTGGCAACGGCGATCGCTGCCACCCGGTGGCCGGTCTCGGTGTCGATGACAGCCGAACCGAGGCCGCCGCGCAGCAGCCCGCGACCGGTCCACGCACCGATGCCGCCGCCGACAGAACCGCGGACCACCGCCTCGGGCCCGGTGAGAAGGTTGGCATAGGCAGCCTGCCCGGTCTCGATCGTCGGCGGCAGACAGGGTGCGCCGCCGCGGCCGAGGTCGAAGATCCCAGCCGCCGGCACGAGCGGGACCGTCACGCCGGCCAGGCCGGGAGCGGGGAACCCGCGCCCGTCAGCGGCGAGACCGGCCTGCACGCCGTGAGCGGCGGCCAGTCCATAGGCGCTGCCGCCGGTGAGCACGATGGCATCGCACCCGGTTGTCAGTGTGCCGGGAGCCAGCAGCTCTGTCTCGTGACTGGCCGGTCCTCCGCCGCGCACATCGACTCCGCCGGTCGTGCCCGGCGGCAGCAATAGCGCGGTCGTGCCGGTCAGCGCACCGGCAGCGGAGTCGATGCGGCCGGCGTGGCCGAGTTCGACACCGTCGATCTCACAAACCCCTCCACCGCGGCGCAGCACCGGCATGCTCACCGTCCCTGCCGAACCCAGGCCTCGACTTCAGCGCGGGTGCGCG
Source organism: Brevibacterium sp. UBA7493 (assembly GCF_002479565.1). NCBI lineage: Bacteria > Bacillati > Actinomycetota > Actinomycetes > Micrococcales > Brevibacteriaceae > Brevibacterium > Brevibacterium sp. UBA7493. The sequence continues at coordinate 35,132 of NZ_DLOD01000014.1, forward strand.
GGAAGCCAGCCGAGAGGTTCTCAACGCCGTCCTCGGTCACGAGCACGTCGTCTTCGATGCGCACACCGATGCCGCGGTACTCCTCTGGGATGAGCTGGTCCTCGGCCTTGAAGTACAGGCCCGGTTCGATCGTGAAGACCATGCCCGGCTTGAGTTCGGCACCCAGGTACATCTCCGCGCGCGCCTGCGCGCAGTCATGCACGTCGAGGCCGAGGTGGTGGCTGGTGCCGTGGACCATCCACCGGCGGTGCTGCTGGCCCTCAGGCGAGAGCGACTCCTCGGCGCTGACCGGCAGCAGACCCCACTCCTCAAGGCGGTGGGCGATGACGTTCATCGCCGCATCGTGAACCTCAGCGAAGATCACCGGGCGCTGGGCGTGCTCGGCGGCCACGGCGAAGGCGGCATCAGCGGCTTCGAGGACGGCGTCGTAGATCTTGCCCTGGACCTCGGAGAAGGTGCCGTTGATCGGCAGCGTGCGGGTGATGTCGGCGGTGTAGAGGGAGTCGGCCTCTGCGCCGGCGTCGACGAGGATGAGATCGCCGTCGCGGACCTCACCGGTGTTCTTGATCCAGTGCAGGGTGCAGGCGTGGTTGCCGGCAGCGGCGATCGTGTCGTAGCCGACGCCGTTGCCGTCGGTGCGGGCAGCGGATTCGAAGGCCGTCTCGATGACGCGCTCGCCGCGGTGGTGGACGATCGCCTGCTTGAGCGAGGTGATGACATTGTCGAAACCAGACCGGGTGATCTCAACAGCGTGGCGCATCTGGCTGATCTCGTAGTCGTCCTTGATGAGGCGCAGCTCGGAGAGGAACTGAGCCATCTCGGCATCGCCCGCCTGCGAGATCTCCAGGTCGGCTTCGATCTCGGCGCGGGCGGCATCGACCCGCGCGTCGAGTGCCTCATCGGCACCGCGGACCAGGCGCAGCGAGGTGGCGTTCAGGTCCCGGCAGATGGCCTCTTCCGCGTGGGTGATGTCAGCACAGCGGATGCTGGTCTTGATCGCCATCGTCTCCAGGTCCTCACGCGGGCCGACCCAGTACTCGCCGTAGCGGGCATCGGAGAAGAACTCCTCGGTGTCCGCTCCGGCACGCGGGCGGAAGTAGAAGGTCGACTCGTGGCCGTCGTCGGTGGGCTCCATGACGAGCACCGAATCGGGTTCGAGGTTTGAGTGCAGGCCGGTGAGGTGGATGAACGCCGAGTGGGCGCGGAAGCGGTAGTCGGTGTCGTTCGAGCGGACCTTGAGCCCGCCGGCGGGGATGACGAGGCGTTCGCCGGGGAAGGCCTCGGACAGCGCCTGACGGCGGGCGCCGGTGTAGGCGGCCGAGGCGAAGGGCTCGACATTGTCCTCACTCGTGCGATCCCAGCCGGAGGCGACGAAGTCGCGAAATGCCTGCGACTGGGGGCGGCGGGAGCGGTTGTTCACTCGGTCTGACAGGGGCTGGTCGGGGGAGTCGGCGCCGGTGGCGGCACCGGATTCAGCGGCTGAGGGGCTGGTGGTCTGCGCGTTGTAGTCAGAGTCCTGAGTCATCATGCGGCCATTCTAGTCACGGCCCACCGGCGGGGGAGGAATCGTGGGGATCGTCCTATGATCGACTCATGATCATCGACCTGCACACCCATTCGACCGTCTCAGACGGCACCCAGAGCCCGGCAGAGCTCATGGCCGAGGCGGCGGCCTGCGGCGTCGATGTCATCGGCCTGACCGACCACGACACCACCGGCGGGTGGGCCGAGGCGACCGAGGCGGTGCAGAGGCTGGGCATCGGTCTGGTGCCGGGCATGGAGATCTCGTGCCGGTATGAGGGCATCAGCGTCCACCTGCTCAGCTACCTCCACGATCCCGGCAGCACCGAGCTGGCCGCCACCGTCGGGGCTGCCCGCACTGACCGGGAGGGCCGGGCCCGGGAGATCGTCGCCCGCCTGTCCGAGGACTACCCGCTCAGCTGGGCCGACATCGAGGCTGTGTGCGAACCAGGAGCGACAATCGGCCGGCCGCACATCGCCGATGCGCTCGTGCGCGCCGGCATCGTCACCGACCGCACCGCAGCCTTCTCCGAGCTGCTCTCAACCCGCTCGAAGTACTACGTCACCCTGCCGACGGTCAGCCCGATCGATGCGATCCGCATGGTCCGCGAGGCCGGCGGAGTGTCGGTCTACGCCCACCCCCGGGCACGGATGCGCGGACGGGTCGTGCCCGACGCCGGGATGCGCGAGATGATCGCCGCTGGCCTTGACGGCATCGAAGTCGATCACCGCGACAACCCGGTGGCCGAGCGCGCCGAGCTGCGCCGCATCGCAGCAGCCCACGCCCTCATCGTCACCGGCTCCTCGGACTACCACGGAGCCGGCAAACCGAACCTGCTGGCAGAGAACACGACGGCCCCGGAGATGCTCGCCCGCATTGTGCGGGCGGCCTCCGGGGCCAGCCCTGTCGGTCTCAGCCTCTAGGCATCAGTTCTGCGCAGCCGGCTGCTCGGCATTCGAGCGGCGGCGGCGACGGCGCCGGCGCGGAGCCGAGTCACCTGAAGTCTGCTCCGGCTTCGAAGTGTTCGTGTTCGCACCGGCATCGCTGGAGTTCTCACCCGAGCGTCCGCCGCGGGTGCGGCGGCGCTGACGGCGCTCGCCATTGCGGCCCTCCTGCCGGTTCCGGTCACCTGAGCGGCCGTTGTCACGGCCACCGCGGCCACCACCTCGGCGGCGGTCACGACTCTCATCGGCAGGCTTGGCGCCCTTGATCCGGCCCTTCGTGCCCTTCGGGATGTTGAGGTCCTCGAAGAAGTGCGGGGAGGTCGAGTAGGTCTCGACCGGCTCGTCGAAGTCGAGGCCGAGCTGGCGGTTGATGAGCTTCCAGCGCGGCACGTCATCCCAGTCGACGAAGGTCACCGCGATACCGGACTCGCCGGCACGGCCGGTGCGCCCGATGCGGTGGACGTAGGTCTTCTCATCATCGGGGCACTGGTAGTTGATGACGTGGGTGACGTTGGAGATGTCGATGCCGCGGGCGGCGACGTCGGTGGCCACGAGCACGTCGACGGTGCCGTCGCGGAAGGCCTTGAGGTAGCGCTCGCGCATCTGCTGCGGCAGGTCGCCGTGCATCGGCTTGGCGTTCATGCCGCGGTCGCCGAGCTCCTCGGCCAGGCGGTCGGCGGTGCGCTTGGTGCGGGCGAAGATGATCGTCCGTCCCCGGCCCTCGGCCTGCAGCATGCGGGCGACCATCTCAGTCTTGTCCATCGCGTGGGCGCGGTAGATGTACTGGGTGGTGTTCTTCGCCGTCTGGGTCGTGTCATCCGGGTCCTGGGAGCGGATGTGGGTCGGCTGGATCATGTAGCGGCGGGCCATCGAGATGACCGCGCCGGGCATCGTTGCCGAGAACAGCATCGTCTGCCGCTGGGCGGGCAGGTGGGAGATGATCTTCTCGACGTCGGGCAGGAAGCCGAGGTCGAGCATCTCGTCAGCCTCATCGAGCACAGCGGTGCGCACGCCGCCCAGGCGCAGGATGCGCCGGCCGACGAGGTCGAGGAGCCGTCCGGGGGTGCCGACGACCACCTCGGCGCCGGATTCGAGCGCCTTGATCTGGGGTTCGAAGTCCTTGCCGCCGTAGATGGTGACAACGGAGATGTTGCGGCGGGTCGAGGCGGCTTCGAGGTCGCCTGCGACCTGCTGGGCCAGCTCACGGGTCGGCACGACGACGAGCGCCTGCGGGATTCGGTCGGCCGGGGCGCCGTCCTCATCGGGGCCGACGACGCGCTCGAGCAGCGGGATGCCGAAGCCGAGGGTCTTGCCGGTGCCGGTCTTGGCCTGGCCGATGATGTCGGCGCCGGTCAGGGCGACCGGCAGGGTCATCGCCTGGATGGGGAAGGGGTGCACGATGCCCTTGTCGGCAAGCGCATCGGCGATCGGGGCTGACACACCAAGGTCAGCGAAAGTCTGTTCAGTTGTGGTCACGTTCTTCTCCTCACAGTGCTCCTTCGAGGAGCACGCGTTCACGTCTGAGTGAGGCGGTAGGCTATGGGGCATGCCCCAATCCTCGTCAGCTGCCTCGACTCCGGTGACAACCCTTGCCGTCATCGCCCACGGTCAGCTCACCGCTTTCGAACGGTCAGCCACCGATGCGCAGTACGCGCCCACCATGCAGGACAGAGTGGATCTTGCGACTGTCGCCGGGCATTCCCTGGACAATTTCTCGCGTCTGGCCGCTCGCATCGGCGAGCTCGGCGAAGACACGACGGCGCAGATGCAGCATGTGCAGCAGGCCTACAGCGAGCTGCGGGACCGCACCGCACCCCATGACTGGCACGAAAGCCTGATGAAGGGCTATGTGCTCGACGGGATCATGCACGACTTCTATCGTGCGGTGCTCACCGGCCTCGACGAGGAGAGCCGGCAGGTTGCCACCGCTGTCCTCGATGATACACGCCAGGCCGAATATCTCCGCACTCGGCTGGCCGCAGCGATCGAGGAGGATCCCTCGCTGTCGTCGCGTCTGGCGCTGTGGGGACGCAAGCTGGTGGCCGATTCGATGGGCCGCGGCAGGCGGCTCATCCGCCGCTATCACGCCGCTGAGACCCAGGACGCCGAAGCGCAGATGGTGCAGCAGGCGATGACGGCCCACTCGAAGCGGATGAGCGCGCTCGGCCTGGTGGCCTGAGCGCGCTCATCCGCGGTGCCGGCAGGTGCCGCCGGCGAGGCTGTCAGGTGGCGTGCGGACTCAGGAGAGCCCGAAGCCGACCGGGTGCTGCTGGGCGCTGCCGGTCTCGACATAGGCAAGCGCTGCTGCCGGGACGATGACTTTGCGGCCCTTGTCGTCGGCGAGGACGAAGGTCGAACCCGAGGACAGCGCCTCGTCGACCTGCTGGGTGATCTCCTCAGCGGTGGCCTCCGTTTCGATGACGAGTTCGCGCGGGGCCTGGCGGACGCCGATCTTGACTTCCATACTCACTCCTTGTGATCTGGGTTCGGGTGGGGCAACCCTCGTTAGTCTACGTCCCACGGACGCGCTTCGGCCGAACCGTCCGGACCCGGTGGGGCGACCTCGTCGACGCGCGGCATCGACGTCAGCCCCCGGTAGGTCATGAATGCCATGAGCCGGGCATTCGAGCGCGGGTCCATCGACTCGGATTCGACCACCTGGCTGGCGGCCTTCTCCGCGATCCCGACGACGCCCTGCGCCAGCAGCAGCGCCTCGTCGAGAGTCGCGTAGGTGTAGCGGGTGATGAGCTCGGCGATCTGGCTGGCGATCCGGCGCCGAACCGCGTCGGCCCGGCGCACCGCCTCGGGCTCGTAGCTGTCAGCGCAGAAGAGCACGATGAACTCGTTGCGGTTCTCGCTGACGAAGGTGAAGAAGGCGTCGAACGTGCTGTAGACGCGCTCCTCATTGTTCTCCGTGGCTTGCAGCGCACTGCGGACGGAGGCGTCGAAGGTGGCCGCAGCCGCGTCGATGGCGGCCAGGTACAGGTCCTTCTTGGATGTGAAGTGCTGATAGAGGACCGGCTTGGACACCCCAGCGGCCTCGGCGACATCGTCCATCGACGTCGTGTGGTAACCGGAGTCTGCGAACATGGCGGTTGCAACGCCGATGAGCTGTTCGCGGCGCTGCTCACGCGGCATGCGCTGTGTCGGAACCATGGCCACATCCTATCCGCAGTGGTGGCGTCGGGTTGGTGAGTATGCCCTCCCATTTATATAACAATCAATCGTACAGTTATGCGGCAGGGGCAGGCGAAGACGCCTCCGGCGTGAACCCGGCGATGTCAGTGGGCTGTGCTTCAATGAAGCCATGGTCGCAACGGGAGATGAGCACACGCCGCACACCACCAGGGACGGAGCCGGTTCCACGTCTGAATTGGGTGCCGTCATCGAGCGGTGCGTACGTGAGCTGCGAGACACCCATTCTGGGTGCAATATCACAGTCATCGGAGCGCCGGGAACCGGGAAGACGACGCTTGTCTGCACAGTGTTCGAACAGCTCGCTGCGACACCGGGCGTCGGAGCCGACGACATCCTCGTGCTCACCCCCAACCGCGACCACGCCACTCTGCTGCGCGACCGCCTCGGGCCCGGCCGCGACGGAATCCGCTCAGCACCTGCCGCACGCAGCATCCACTCCTTCGCCTTCGGGCTCGTCAGCGCGCTCAGCGGTGCCGCCGAGGGCCGGCAGTCGCGGTTCATCTCCGGGGCCGAACAGGACGCCTTCCTTGCCGACATGCTCGAGGGATACGAATCCGGTCTCATTCCCGCGCCTGCCTGGACGGAGCACCTGAGCGCTGAGGTGCGGGCCACCCGCGGCTTCCGCGACCAGCTGCGCGAAGCCCTCAACGAAGTCATGGCCCGCACACTCGACCCCGGTGAGGTGTTCGCAGCCGCTGCGGCCCACGGGCGAGGGGAGTGGGAGGTGCTGGCTGTCATGATGCGCGAGTACCTGGAGCTCAACTCGTTCCCCGGCTTCAGCGGCGTCGACACCGCCAGTGTGCTCACCGAGGCGACGAGCATCCTCATCGAGCAGGACACCCGCGGGGTGCGGGCCGGCAGCCACTGGGACTTCTCGGTGCCCGGCCGGCCGGCCAGCGAACAGCCCGGCCAGCCGGTGCCGCGCTTCGTCCTCGTCGATGCCGCCCAGGACCTGCCCGACGGCGCACTGTCGGTGCTGCAGTGCCTGGTCGCCTTAGGCTGCCGGATCTTGCTGACCGCCTCACCGGATACGACGACCCAGGCGTTCCGCGGGGCGACCGGCCTTTTGTTGCGCCACGCCGCCCGCCAGGAGACCACCGGCGGGGCGCTCGCCGGGCCCGGTGGCAGCCTCGTGCTCACCCTCGATCCACTCGACCCGGCCTGCCGCGGTGCCGGTGCACTGGCACCGCTGTGGCATAGCTTCGCCTCCGCGATGTCGGCCGAACAGGCCTATGGGCATCTGCCGATTCCCGACCGGACGGCAGAAGCAGTCGCACAACCCGGTGAGCCGGGAGCAAGCGCACCAGCGGAGTTCACGGTGTTCCCCAGTGCCGCCGAACGCACCCGCGGAATCGCCCGGACACTCAGGCGCTGGCACCATGACGCAGGCCTGGACTGGTCGGACTGTGCGGTGCTGTGCCGCACTGCAGGCACCGCCACGGCGCTGCGGCAGGAACTCGAGCACCTGGGCATCCCGGTCGCCGGCAGCAGCATGTCGCTGGCCGCCGACCCAGCCACCGCCCCGCTGCTGCGGCTGCTCGACCTTGACCGTGATGACGACATCGCCGTCGAAGCCGTCGCCCGCGAGCTGCTCACCGGCGTCTACGGCGGCGTCGACGCGCTGGCCGTGCGCGGTCTCGAACGCGAACTCGCCGTCCTCACCGGCAGTGCCGACAACGCGCTGCTCACTGCATTGCGCACCTATCCTGCCGAGCAGCTGCCCGGGGAGCTGGCGATGGTCCACCGGCTGCTGAGCACCGCTGACGAGGTGCGCGGCACCGACCCGCACACGGCATTGTGGCAGCTGTGGGAGACCTCCGACGCGGCCCGTCGCTGGGAACCGGTCGCCGCATCCCAGCCGACGCACCCACTCAACGACCGGCTCGACGCCGTCATCCGGCTCATGACGCTGGCCGAGCGCTACAGCGGCCGCGATGCGATGCCCGCGCACAGCTTCGCGCTCAAGGTCCTCGACCAGGACTTCGCACAGGACTCACTGGCCCGCCAGCACTACGGCGACATGGTCGTCGTCGACTCACCGGCCGGTGTCGCCCACCTCGACTTCACGGCCGTCATCGTCGCCGATGTCAACGACGGCCAGTGGCCCAACCCGAAGATCCGCGGCTCGATCTTCGACACCGCCGACCTCTGCGACGCCCTCGACGGGCGCCTGCCAGCCGGAACCCCGGAGACCGACAGCGCCACCGCCCGCGCGGCCCGCTTCGCGCAGCGACGACGCGCGGTCATCCGCGATGAGGCCCGGCTGCTGCTCGCCGCGCTGTCCCGGGCACAGACCCACCTGCTCATCACCGCCCTCGCTGACGGCGAGTCGAGCCCCAGCGGCTTCTTCACACTCCTGCGCCCGGACCCCGAAGACGGTGCAGACCACGCCGATGCGGTGTCGACCGCCGCGGCTGCCGATGCCGAACCTGCTGCTGAGCTTGCCACCCAGCAGCTGAGCATCCGCTCGATCGCAGCCCACGCCCGGCACCGCTTCGAAACAGCGGAAACGGCTGAGGACCAGCAGCAGTGGGCGCAGCTGCTCGCAGCACTCACACGCGCATACATCAGTGAGGCCGACACCGCGACATGGCAGCGCTGGTATGAGCGCAGCTCACAGGACCCGATCCGGGCAGCAGATGAGATCGTCACCCTCAGCCCGTCGACGATGGAGACGTTCGCGACCTGCCCACTGCAGTGGTTCCTCTCCCGGCACGCCGGCGACACCGCAGCCACACAGGCACAGACGACCGGCACGCTCATCCACGAGCTGGCCGAGGAATTCCCGGACGGGGACCTGCTGGGCATGCAGCAGGCGTTCGAAGAGAAGTTCGCCCAGCTCGAGTTCGACGCCGAGTGGGAACGCGAACGCGAATACGACGCGATCGCCGGCATGGTCGACAACCTCAGCACCTACCTGCGCGCGCGCCGCAGCGAAGGCACCCTCGTCGGAGTCGAAGCCAGCGTCAGCGCCGTAGAGAACGATCCCGAACAGGGCGGACCGTGGCAGATCCGCGGCCGGATCGACCGCATCGAGCAGCTCGTCGACGGACGCGGCCTGTATGTCATCGACTTCAAGACCGGCAAGAACCCGACACCGCACAAGGACCTGCCCGAGCATCCGCAGCTGGGCACCTATCAGGCAGCTCTGGCACACCCGAGCGGGACGGTCGAACTGACCGACGGCAGTCAGGTGCACGACACGCCAGCTGGAGCTGAACTGGTGTTCCTGCGCAAACAGAAGCCCACCACCCGCGAACAACCCGCTCTCCAGACTGACGACGAAAGCCCTGACGGATACAGCTGGGCCGGCCGGATGGTCGTCGAGACCGCCCGGCAGATGCGCTCGGCGTACTTCCCAGCCACCCCGTCCCCGGATGCCTGCCGGTTCTGCCCGGTGCGCAGCTCATGCCCGGCCGTGATGGACAGCGACAACGAGGAGGCACACGCATGAAAGCGCAGTACAGTGCTGCCGCACTCGCCGAGATCGTCGGAGTGCACCCGCCGACCGACGAGCAGGCGAAGATCATCGAAGCCGAACTCGAACCGACCGTCATCATCGCCGGTGCCGGCTCCGGTAAAACCGAGACGCTGGCGCTGCGCGTGCTGTGGCTCATCGCCAATGGCCACGCCGACCCGCAGCGCATCCTCGGCCTGACATTCACGCGCAAAGCCGTCGGTGAGCTGACCGAGCGGATCTGGGCGTTCGTGCGCACCTTCCGCCGCGCCCGGCCTGCTAGCACCGGGCCCGGGCTCGGTGCTGGCCGGATCGCTGATTTCGAGATGCCGACGATCTCGACCTACAACTCCTATGCCGCCTCGCTCGTCAGCGACTACGGCCTGGCGATCGGCATCGAATCCGACTCCTCAGTCCTCGATGCGGCCGGATCGATCCGGCTGGCCGAGCAGATCGTACTCGCCGCCGAACCGCACGAGATCCCCGCCAACGTCCCTCGCACGGCTCTCATCACCCGGGTCCGCGAGATGGCAGGGCAGATCAACGAGCACCTGCAGACACCGCAGAGCGTGCTTGAATACCTGGACGCCTGCATCGACCACCTGCTCGGCGAAGCCGGGCTGACGTGGTACTTCACGAAGATCCGGCGCGGACGGTCCCTACGCAAGGAAGAGAAGGACGGCGTCATCGCCGAACTGTGGGCGCTAGCCGACGAGGCTGGCGTTGGCAGAGCAGGCAAAAGCCACACCAACCTGGCGGCACGTAATGAGCTCGCCGAGCGGATCATCGCTCTGCGCAAAGACACTGTTCTCGAACAGCTGTTGGACAAGCGGAAAGTCACCGTACTGGCCGAACGGTTTCTGGCAGCCAAACGGGAGACCTCGGCCATGGAGTTCTCCGACCAGGTGAAGTACGCCCACGACATTATGAGCCGGCCTGATGGGCGCATCCTGCCGATTGAGCGCAGCCGGTGGGATGCCATCATGCTCGACGAATACCAGGACACCTCGGACTCCCAGTTCCAGCTGCTGCAGCTGCTGTTCAACGGCAAGAACGTCATGGCCGTCGGTGACCCCCGGCAGTCGATCTACGCCTGGCGCGGAGCCTCCGCCCGTAACATCAGCGACTTCCCGAAACGGTTCCAGCGCCAGCTGCCGGCAACCGGCCAGGGAGGCGAGCAGCAAGCGGTCGCCGATGCACACGTGCGGACGCTCAGCATCGGCTGGCGCAACGACAAGAGCATCCTCGCGGTGGCCAACCGGATCTCCGAGGATCTGCCCGAATACGACGAGAAGGACGTGCTGCGGCCTCGGCCCGGTGCCGGTGATGGCCAGACACACGTCGTCTCGACCATCGGAGAGGTCGACCAGACCTACGGCACCGATCTCATGGCAGAACTCGTCGACTTCATGCACACTGCCACCGAGACCTGGTACGCCAGCGGGAAGACCGACCCACCTCAGCGCGCGGTTTTGTGCCGTAAACGCTCGTTCCTGACTGCAACGGCCAACGCGCTCGAGAGTGCCGGCTTCGAGGTGCACATCGCAGGTGCCGACGGACTGCTCGAAGACACCTACGTCGCCGATATTCATGCGGCTTTGCACGCGGTGGCCGACCCGAACGCCGGCACTGAGCTCATGCGGCTCATCAGCGGGCGCAGCTGCGCACTCGGTGCTGCCGATATCGCCGCGCTGCACCGGTTCGCCAAGTCCCGCAATGAGCGCGCCCAGCAGGTCTTCGAGGCCAGTCAGAGCGCTGCCGGTGCCGAGGCTGGTGATGGTGAGACCGGTGTGTCCACCGCGGATGACACGGGCGTTGTCACCGTCGGGATCATCGAAGCCGTTGATGACCTCATCGCTGTCAGCCCTGCCCTCGACGGCTCCGAGAACGTCCAAGGTTCCCCGGTCGTCGCTGACTGGCGCAGATCCAAGCTCAGTGAGACGGCAACCCGCCGGCTCATCCGCCTGGCGGAGAGCCTGCGCCACCTCAGGCGCCTGGCCGTCACCGTGCCCGGTCTCGTCCGTACTGCGATCGTCGAACTCGACATCGACACAGAGATCGAATCGCTGCCGGAAGCAGCACGGGCAAACCATGAGAAGTCCGTCGATGCTTTCATCTCCCTGACAAGTGACTTCGTGTCACAGAACCCGGTGGGATCACTCGCTGAGTTCCTCACCTGGCTGACGATCATGGACGCCGAGCAGTCACTGAGCATGCCCGAGGAACCGGCCGCCGAGGGTGCTATCACCATCATGACCGTCCACGGGTCGAAAGGGCTGGGATTCGACATTGTCGCCATCCCGCACCTGACAGAGGGGGACATGCCGACCACGCTGCCCAGCACCAAGGCGTGGCTCTCCGGTGGCATGCTGCCGTACCCGCTGCGCGGAGACCGGCACCACATTCCCCGCTTCGACCTCACCGACTCCCGATTCGCCACCGAAGAGGACATTGAGGCGTACCAGAAGTCCGAGTTGAAAGAGCAGCTCAACCTGCACCACGCCATCGAGGAACGCCGCATCGGATATGTCGCAGTGACACGGGCGAAACAGCAGCTGTGGCTCGGTGGCAGCCTCTTCACCACTCGGCAGAAGAAGAATGAGTTCTCCCCATTCCTGCACGAGGCGGCCGAGGTCCTCAACCTTGATCCCGACGAGGTCCTCAACCCCGGAGACGACGACACTGAACGCCCAGAAGGTGAGGCGATCTCCGTCGAGTGGCCGAAACGAGCCGATACGGCGGAAGCTGCGCGACGAGCCGAACTGACCGGGATGTTCGCCGCCGCCCTGCGATTGAAACCCGAGCTCGAACAACTGGCTGAATCTCACCCCGACGAGGATGACAGCGCAGCTGCCGAGATCGCCGCTCTCGCTCAGATGGCGCTGGCACTGCAGGCAGAGCGGGCCCAGCAGGCAGAGGAGTTCCCGCTACCGAGCCGGCTCTCAGCCACCGGGCTCGTGCAGCTGGCAGAGGACCCGCAGGCCTATCGCCGGGAACTCAGGCGCCCCATGCCGCAGGGCCCATCCCACGCCGCCGGGCTCGGCACGGCCTTCCATGCCTGGGTGGAGAACTTCTATGGCCAGGCGGCGCTGAGTGACCTTGACGACGATCCGAACACTGTGACACTGCCGGCATACCTGCATGAGCAGCTCGACGAGCTGTGCCGGCGGTTCGAGCGCTCACGCTTCGCAGCACTCGAACCGGTTGCGGTGGAGCAGTCCTTCGAACTCACTCTCACCGGCGCTGACGGCCACACGGTGACAGTGCCGGGCAAGATCGACGCGATCTTCGCCATCGACGGCGGCTACTACGTCATCGACTGGAAGACCGGCCGATCCCCGCGCAGTGACGACGAGCTGGCAGACCGGGCGATTCAGCTGGCGATCTATCGGATGGCCGTGCAGAAGATGCCCGCATTCGCTGATGCGGAGCGGATCGAATGCGGGTTTTACTTCCTCGGTGATGACCAGGAGATCACTGTCCCGCACATCATGAGCGAGTCAGAGCTCGTCGCCCGGCTTGAGCTCTGAGGTGGTGGTCAGGACTTCTCGGGGCGATCTTTGGACGCCTGCGGTTGTTCGTCGAAGTCCATGATGCGCTCAGTCGGCACATCGGCTGACGAGCCCTCGTCAAAAGGTGCGGGAGCAGCTGCCGGACGGAATGCATCGGCGTCGCTGCTGCGCTGCACCTGCGGTTCGACGCGCGGCTGCAGATCAGGCGCGGACGTAGCAGGTGAGGTGTCGCCGGGCTCATCGTCTGCAGGGGTATCCTCTGCAGGCTCAGCTGCAGGGGCCTCATCTTCGGGGGCGGCTGGATCATCTGCCCGGGTCTCACCGCGGTCGGTGAACTCGTACGGCTGGGCGTGCCGGGGCTGTTCGGCATCAGCTGTCGCCACCTCGGCAAGTGAGTTCAACAGTGCGACCGCATCGGACTTCGCGGCCTCATCCTCGGTGTCGACTGCCAGCAGCAGCCAGTCGAGGACAGCCAGTTCGGCCAGCAGCTCGGCGCGCGCCTGCAGACCGGCATCCTTGATGTCACGCTGCTGGCGGTAGCGGTCGAGGAAGTGCTCGTAGTGGGATCCCTCGACGAACGTCGACACCGCCGCCAAGTCGGCAGCCGGGTCACCGACCCGGAAGCGGAAGAAGTCGCTGACGCTGGTGATGCGCCCATCCTCGACGCGAATCGCCTCTGGGGCCAGCGCTGCGTGGATCGGGCAGGGCAGGAACCGCCATGTCGAGACGTTCTCCAGGGCGTCCTCCCAGCGCTGCAGCAGCACCGCAGGCACAAGCCCGGTGCCGGCGGCGCGATCGAGATCAGCCAGCAGCTGTTCGCGCAGCTCGGCCGAATCATGGACGACGAGCCCAGCATCAGCGACCGCACCGGTGTCGCTGTTGTGCAGGTCGGCGAGGAAGTCGGCCAGGGAACTGACTAGCTGCTGCGATTCGGCGAAGTCCTCAAGAGTGGCAGGCGTACCGGCCAGCGGGTCGGAGATCTGCACCTCGTAGGTGCGCTCATCCTCGGTCAGATCATCAGGGGCCTGAACGCTGGCAAGGATCTGCGGGAACCCGATCTGCGTGTCGGGCAGCAGGCTGCGCAGCACAGCGCAGGCCACCGCCTCGGTCTGGGCGGCCGGCACATCAGAGTCGGGGATGAGGCTGACGACCAGCGAGCGATCCTCATCGCTGAGCAGCACCCGCGGGCCACGCAAATCCGGCAGCTTCGTCCACAGCGACGGTTCGAAACCGGCGATCTGTCCGGCTGCGATTGCTGCAAGCCTGAGTCCCAAGGTGTCCACGTCACCCAATCTACCTGTCCTCACCCGGAGGTTGGTGGATCTACACTCCGATGCCGCCGCCCGGTGGCAGAAGTTCGCCTCCTCCACAGGCGCGGCCACCGCACGAATAGATGTCCCTGCCCTTCGCTACAGTGGAACGCATGAAGCCCCTCCCGATGCTCCAGCCGGCCAGCCTTGCCCGCAGCGCCGTCGACCGCAACGACGTGGCACGCGGTTCCGACGGCGATCTCTCCGAGCTGTGGCAGCGCTCGCGCGTCCACGGGATCCTCGCCCACCGCGGCTACCTGCTCGTCGCCTCCGGCGGCCTGGTCCCAGTGAGCGAAGCAGACGTGCCGGAAGACTCCACCCAGATCTACCTGGGCGTCGACGACACCGAAACCCACTGGATCGGCATCGACCTCACCGATGAGGGACGTGCCGCGATCGACTTCTCACTGGCCGGGCAGCGCGACCGGGACGCCGTCGATTTCCTCGACGCCCCGGCCAGTGGCATCGAGGCGGCCGAACCGACCTGGCTGCCGCTGCGCGAGATCGCCGAAGCGCTCAGCGACCGCGACGCAGGACTGGCCTGCGAGCTCGTTGCAGTGGGCAACTGGCACCGCACGCACACGCACTCTCCGCGCAACGGCGCACCGACCGTGCCGATGCGCGGCGGCTGGGTGCGAAAGGACCCTAAGGCCGGCAGCGAGCACTTCCCACGCACCGACCCAGCCGTCATCATGGCCGTCGTGCACACCGACGACGATGGCACTGAACGCCTCCTGCTCGGCAGCAACGCCGCCTGGCCCGAAGACCGCTTCTCCGTGCTGGCTGGCTTCGTCGAACCCGGAGAGACCCTGGAGAACGCCGTGCTGCGCGAGGTCTGGGAGGAAGCACGCGTGCCGTGCCGCAATCCCCGCTACTTGGGATCGCAGCCGTGGCCGTTCCCGGCCTCGCTCATGCTCGGCTTCAGCGTCGAGGCCCAGACGCTGGACTTCCAGGCCGATCTCGTCGAGATCTCAGGCCTGCGCTGGTTCACCCGCGAGGAGCTGCGTGAGCAGGTCGACACCGGCGCCGTTTCGGTGCCCGGCAGTGTGTCGATCGCAGGCCAGCTCATCTCCGCGTGGATGCACAACGCATGAACCCACCACCCACCCAGCCCCGCGGGCAGAGCCGCACGAGCATGCCATCAGCCCCCGGCACCTCGGGCCCGGTAGCTGACGAGCTGCTGGCTGCCCTCGACCCCGAACAGCGGCAGGTCGCTGAGCACTTCGACGGCCCTCTCGTCGTCCTTGCCGGTGCTGGCACCGGAAAGACGCGGGCGATGACGCACCGCATCGCCTACGGGGTGCACACCGGGCAGTTCCGTCCCACCGAGGTGCTCGCTCTGACGTTCACGTCGAAGGCCGCCGGTGAGATGCGCTCCCGGCTGCGCAGCCTCGGCGTGCCCAGTGTGCAGGCCCGCACCTTCCACTCGGCTGCGTTGCGGCAGCTGCGGTTCTTCTGGTCCTCCTTTGCCGAAGGGCCGTTCCCAGACCTGCTCACGCACAAAGCCGGCGTCCTCTCGCAGACGATGGCAAGCCTCGGCTTCGAACCCGAACGCGAAGTCGTCCGCGATGTCGCAGCCGAGATCGAATACGCCGCAGCCTCCCTGCTCGGCATCGAGGAGTACCTGCATGCCGCAGGCGGCCGCGAGCTGCCCGACGGCATCGACGTCGCCAGCATGGAGCGGATCATGCTCGCCTACTCGGAGACGAAGTCACGGCGCCGGCTCATCGACTTCGAAGACGTCCTCCTCGTCCTCAACGGCGTCCTCGGCACCCGGGAGGACATCGCCGCGAAAGTCCACTCCCAGTACAGCAGCTTCGTCGTCGACGAGTTCCAAGACGTCTCCCCGCTGCAGTACGACCTGCTGCGCCGCTGGCTGGGCAAGCGCGAGAGCCTGTGCGTCGTCGGTGATCCCGCCCAGACCATCTACACCTTCGCCGGCGCCACCGACTCATTCCTGCTCGGCCTGCGCCGGGACCTGCCCAACGCCTCGACCGTCCGACTCGTGCGCAACTACCGCTCGAGTGCCGACATCGTCGACACCGCCAACCGGCTGCTGGCCCACACCGGCCGCGGGGCACTCGTCCTCCAGGCCACCCATCCGCGCATGGGCCCGGTGCAGTACTTCGAATACAGCGACGACCCGGCCGAAGCGGCAGCCGTGGCAGACGCCATCGCCGCAGAACTCGCCGCCGGCCGCGCCGCCCAGGACATCGCCGTGCTGTTCCGCACCAACGGCCAGAGCCAGGCATACGAAGAGGCGCTCGCCGCCCGCGGCATCACCTACGTGCTGCGCGGCGGAGAGCGGTTCTTCGCCCGCCCCGAGGTCAAGCAGGCCCTCGTCATGCTCACCGCCGCCACCCGCACCCGCGGCGTGGAACCGCTGCCCGAGGTCGTCCGCGAGGTGCTGGAGAACACCGGCTGGACTGCCACCGGCGAATCGCGGGTGGGCGCCGCGCGCGAGAAGTGGGAATCGCTGGCTGCCATCGTCGACCTTGCCGAGGCGATGCAGGCCGACAGCGAGGTCCCGGTGCCCTTGGAGAAGTTCGTCGCCGAGCTCGCCGACCGGCAGGAGCACCAGTTCGCCCCGCCGATCAACGGCGTCACATTGGCTTCTGTGCACGCGGCCAAGGGCCTGGAATGGGACAGCGTCCACGTCGTGGGCTTAAGCGAAGGGCTCATGCCCATCAGCTACGCCAGCGAGCCGGCCGAAATCGCCGAGGAGCGCCGCCTGCTCTACGTCGCGGTCACCCGTGCACGCAAGCAGCTGCGGCTCAGCTGGTCGAAAGCCCGGCACGCTGGCCGCGCTGGATCGCGGCGCCCATCACGCTTCCTGGCCGAGCTGCGCGGAGACCAGCCGCGCCAGGTCCCGCAGGCGCGGCGCAGCCGGGCCGCCGGAACGGCCCGCGGGGGAGAGACAGTGCACTGCCAGAAGTGCCAGAAGGTCCTCGTCAACGTCGTCGAACGCCGCATCGGGCGCTGCGGCGACTGCCCAGGAGTCATCGACCCGCAGCTGCTCGAAGCGCTCAAGGACTGGCGCAAACAGGCCTCAGAGGACAACCAGATCCCTACCTACATGGTGCTGACGAACGCAACGCTCAACATGGTCGCCGAGGTCGCACCCCAGAACCGGGAAGAGCTCGCCCGCGTGCCGGGCATTGGTCCGGTCAAACAGGAACAGTTCGGTGAGGCGATCATCGAGATCGTCCGCCAGCAGCGCGGCAACAGCAGCTCCTGATCACACGTGGCTCAGATCCTGCGGGACGGTTGCCCGGCAGGAACAGCTGGAATGGAACTCCGGTGTCTCGATGACGACCTCGCCGCTGGGGGAGATGACGAGATCAGAGGCGACACGACCGGGATGGAGAATGTGCTCGCGGACGCGCTCAGCCTGATGCGCATACGCCAGTGCGCACAGCACCGGATCGAGCAGCGACGCGGAGGGAGCCTGCTGCCAGAGCGCCTGCCAGCTGCCGAACCAGTCGGCGTCGTCATCGCAGCGGAAGCCGATCGCACAACGGGTGCAGGGAGTGTCCTGGGCCCGGATCACATGGGACAGACGGGCCTGATCCTGCCCGACGGTCAGGTGGCAGTGGTCGATCCCGTGCTCATGGAGGAACCCCGCACCGACCGCGTCGTCGACCCAGGCACCGGTCAGCACGACGAGCGGTTGAGCAGCCGTCAGCGCATCCTCTGCCCGGTCGATGATGTCAGCGCGCATCCCGGCGGCGACGAGCAGGGCCTGCAGCCCACGTCGCAGCGGCCCGAGGACGAGCACGCTGGGCCGTGTGAGCCTTCCGGTGATGCAGCTGGGCTCCTCCCGGATCCGAGCGGCATAGGCATCGACGTGCGTGGTGCTGCTGGCCTGATACGCGGTGCGCTCGACAGGCATGAGCACACCGGCTTCGGTCAAGAGTGACAGCAGTGAGGCAGCACGAGCCGGGCTGACATCGAGATGCGCGGCACGGGCGTCGAAGTCACGGGCGCTGATGCCCATCCGGATCGCATTGATAAGTTCGGTGTCGGCTGCGGTGAGCCCGTCGATGAGCACGGGAGAGTCGACGCCGAATTGGATGCACCGTGAGCTGCGCCAGACAACCGGTACCGATCGGTAAAGCTGATATCTCATGCCGTGAACCCCCTTGTTCATCGGCATCGTAGGCTCACGCACGCACGGAGCGACAGGGTGATGAGCCAATTGTGGAAAACTCCGTGCAGAAACGGGCCCAGACAGAAATGAGACCGGGCGAACGCACTCATGACATGGGGCGTGGAATGCACGCCGTCAGAGCTGTTCGCCCGGTCGAAGCCCTCAGCCGCTCGCGAGTTTCGTGAACCTTCCCCCAGCCCACGAATCTCGGGTTTTCCGAGGGTCTGACTCCTCAAACTATGTCGCCTGCCGCGCCTACGTCAACAGACTGCCGAGCACCCCCTGTGCACGGTGTGTGGAAAACGCCGGGGAACTGACGTCGATTGTGTGGATAACGGTGTGCATTGTGCATCGGATTCAGGTGTGGCAAAACGCCGAGAAGTCCCGATTGACATGAGGAATCACCCCCTGGGTGAGGTGTGGACACAAAGAAATCTCAAGAAATTTTTCCCACGCTCATGACTGCGGCGTTGCGGCTTGGAATTCTCTGCCGACTGTGGCAGTTGGTCATGGTCTGGGTGGTGCTCGTCACCCTCGTGCCGCCGTCGATGAGCCCCGGCCACCGTGGTGATGTCCGCGCGGCATGCGAGGATGTCTCCAGTGGCAGCAGAGCCGTGTGAGGAAGAGGGGAGAGAACGTGGACGCCTCAGATGTGCGGGCAGGGATCGGTGACGGCACCATCACCCTCAAGCGCTCAGCCAGACGCCGCAAAACGATCTCGGCGACGAAGACTCCCGTCGGCTATCAGCTGGCCGTGCCTGCCCGATTCGACCTGGAGCGCAACATCTCCTCGATCGCCCGGCTCATCGAGCGCTTAGAGCGCAGGGCTGCCGTGCCGGCGCCAGGGGACGAGGACTTGGAAGCCCGCGCGGCTGAGCTGAATGCGCGCCTGTTCGACGATGGGATCGCCCCGACCTCGGTGCGCTGGGTGTCCAATCAGCGCACCCGCTTCGGATCGACGACGTCGGCCACCGGCCAGATCCGAATCTCCAACCGCCTGCGCGAGGTGCCTGCCTGGGTTCTTGACGCGGTGCTCGTCCACGAACTTGCGCACCTGCGCGAACCCAACCACTCACCGGCCTTCCATGCGCTGGCTGACCGCTATGAGCGCACCAAGGACGCCGACATCTTCCTGTCGGGATTCAGCTACGGAGAAGGCGCCGCCCGGCACACCAGCTGATCAGGCTGTGTCTCAGCGCTCTGCGAGCCGGCAAGCGGCATCCCACAGCGTCGGCAGCCGGTCGGTCAGGTCGGGCATTAGCTGATCCGGTAGCGTATCGAGGCTGAACCAGCCGAGCGCGTGGGACTCCACCGAGACGCTGACAGCCTCGCGCTCGGAAACATCTGCAGCGAAGAGCACATCCCGGTGACGGGCACACCGGCCGTGCTGGGCCGAGAGCGCATACGACGTCACCGATACCGGCACGGGGGAGAACCAGCGCCACGAGCGCAGACCTGCCTCCTCGGTCAGCTCGCGTGCGGCTGCGGCAGCAAAAGAGGCATCGGCTGCCTCGACGTGACCACCGAACTGCATCCACTTGCCGGTCTTGCGGTGCCGCTGCAGAAGCACCCGCCGATCATCGGCGGCGAGGTCGAAGACGACGCAGCTGGCGGTGAAGTGATCCGGATCCGCAGTCTTCGACAACGCGGCAGGCCCCGCAGTGAGCAGAAACTCGGCCTGCGGGGCCTGTCCGGCGCTGCGCAGCTCGGCAGCGAAGTCGTTCAGTGTGCGATCAGCGCTCGTCATCCGCATCGGTGCCACCGGCGGTTCCGCTGTCACCGTTATCGCCAGCGTCGTCACTGCTGTCAGCATCGTCAGCGGCTGGCTTCTCAGCCGAGCCTTCGCTCAGGATCTTCTCGAGCGCCTCATCGATCTCGGTCTCACTCGACCAGGCTTCCTGGCGGCGCTCCCGGTAGCCGAGCGGATCATTGAGATCCTTGGCCGTGGGCAGCAGATCCGGGTGGGTGAAGATCTGGTCACGGGCCTCAGCACCTTCGGACTGCTCCAGGTAGCCGAACAGTGCCACGGCATCGCGCAGACGGGTGGGCACCAGTTCGAGACCGACGAGTTCAGCGAACCGGCGATCGGCAGAGCTCTGGGTGGCCAGCCGGCGATGCAGCGCTTCGCGGATCGCATCGCGGCCACTCAGCGCCTCGCAGGCGGAGTAGGTGACGACATCAGCCCAGCCGGCGATGACCGACAGCAGATTCTGCACCTGCTCAAGCGCCTCAGCCTGCTGGGGGGTCTGCTGCGGGTTGAACAGGCCCTCGCGGACCTCCTGGCTGACCTGCTCCAGGTTGCTCGGGTCGATCTGCCCGGCGAGTCCCTCGATGCGGCCCATATCGACTTCGATGCCCGAGGCGTACTTCGCCAGTGCCGTCTCGACGTGTCCGGCCAGCCACGGGGCGCGCTTGAACAGCCACAGGTGGGCGAGTTCGCGCACGGCCAGGTAGATGCGCAGCTCCTTCGGGTCGATGTCGAGCTCGGCTGCGGCACCGACGATGTTCGCGTTCACCAGCGCCGGCTTGTCACCGGCGACCAGCGGCAGGCCGATGTCCGTTGAGGTGAGCACCTCACCGGAGAGCCCGCCGAGTGCCTCACCGAGCTGCACGCCGAACATCGAGCTGCTCATCGAAGCGAACATCTGCGAGGCACCGGCGAGCATCGGCTTGAGCTCCTCGGGCGCCTGCTCGGCGATCGTGCTCGTCAGCGCCTGGGTCATGTTCGTCTGCACCGGGGCGAGGAACTTCTCCCAGCCCGGCAGCGACTGGTGGACCCATTCCTTGCGGGTCAGCGTCTGCGCGTCTCCGATCCCGGCCGGCTGATCGGTGACCTCGGCCAGCCACAGCTCAGCGACTCGGAACGCATCCCGGCTGGCAGCGACAGTCTCCTCACTGACATCCGGGTCGGGAGTCGGCACCTTGTCCTCAGCTGCCTTGAGCGCAGCCTTCTGGGCGCCGGCACCGCTCATCATCTCCTGCAGCTGCTGCATGATCCCGCCGAGCATCGCCGGATCGAACGGGAACCCGCCGGGCATGCCCTGCTGGCCGCCGGATCCTCCGCCGGGGCCGCCGAAGCCTGCACCGCCGCCGGGTCCGAAGAACATGCCGAACATGTTGCCGAAGGGATTGTTCTCGTCAGGCTGCTGTTCGTTGTCGTTCTTATCGGTCATGCGGACCCCCTGGTTCGGTGCGGGCGGTGGTAGTCATGTCAGGCTAACCGGAGAAGCTGGTCAAATGTTCCGAACCACCGGTCCCGAGGCGGTGGTTTCGTCCTCGGCGAAATGCGCACCGACCGCCCTGCTCACAGCCTGCGGACAGCCGATTCCTGAGTGGTTCCCATCCGGTGCCTCGTCTAGACTGGATCAGGTCTGTTCACTGGTGCGTATCGAAAGGGTTGAACCACGTGACGAACAACGTCGGAGCCGGTTCGGGTCACGCGCCTGAGCCCGCCCCCGTCGGCGCGCCGCAGACCCGCGCGACCAGCGCTGATGCCGCCGCGGCCCCGGCAGAGAAGCCGGCCCGCAAGCCCCGCGCCCGCTCCGGCGGGATCTTCTCCGGGATCATCACCTACGGCCTCGTCCTCGCCTGCGCCCTCATCCCCGTGCCCTACCTGCTGCAGATGCCCGGCCCAGTGGTCAACACCCTTGAACCGGTCGACGGTAAAGATCTCATCACGATCAGCGGCACCGAAACCTATGAGGCCGAAGGCCAGCTCGACATGCTCACCGTCGCCGTCGCCGGCGGCCCGGGCAACAACGTCTACGCCTCCGAAGCACTGCGCTCGGTCATCAAGGGGACCGACACCGTCGTGCCCAATGAGTCCTACTATCCGCTGACGACCACCCGCGAGGACGTCACCGGCCAGAACACCGCCCAGATGGCCTCCTCACAGGACACCGCCACCGCCGCTGCGCTCGGCGAGCTCGGCATCGACTACTCCTCTGTCACCACCGTCGCCGAGGTGGTCGCCGGCTCCCCAGCAGACGGCCAGGCCCAGCCTGGAGACGAGATCACCTCGATTAACGGCACCAGACTCGGCGGCGATCCCGACGCTGCGACTGCCGTCGCCTCGGCGGTGACCGAATCCGAGGGCAGCGTGCAGCTGGGCCTCAAGCGCGGGGACGAAGAGCTGTCTGTCGATCTGGAGCCCCAGCCGGTGCACGGCAAGAAGATGATCGGCATCTCGATGCAGCAGCGCTTCGACTTCCCGTTCGAGGTCATCTACAACGTCAAGGACATCGGCGGGCCCTCAGCCGGCATGATCTTCGCCCTGACGATCATCGACGAGCTCACCCCGGGCAACCTCACCGGCGGCAAGCCGATCGCCGGCACTGGCGCCATCGATGCCGCCGGGACCGTCACCCCGATCGGCGGGGCCCGGCAGAAGGTCAGCGCTGCCTCGGACGCGGGTGCCGAGTATTTCCTGTCTCCGGCGAAGAACTGCGCCGAGGTGGTCGACGCCGCCGCCTCCACAGATCTGAATGTGGTCCGCATCGACACGCTGTCCGATGCCCACGCTGCGGTCGAGGACATCGCCGCAGGAAACACCGACAGCCTT
The DNA here is from genome assembly GCF_002479565.1 of Brevibacterium sp. UBA7493. Classification (NCBI taxonomy): domain Bacteria; kingdom Bacillati; phylum Actinomycetota; class Actinomycetes; order Micrococcales; family Brevibacteriaceae; genus Brevibacterium; species Brevibacterium sp. UBA7493. The sequence continues at coordinate 57,786 of NZ_DLOD01000014.1, forward strand.
CCGCAGTGCGACGCCCAGCAGGGCGCGCGATGACACCGCTTCGACGAAAGGGAACGAGTGACGTTTTCCGCCGGTCAACCCCGTAAGCCCGGTTCGCCCGGTCGGCCGCAAGGGCGGTCGACGAAGGTCTCGCCGCTGGTCCTCACGCTCATCGGCGTGGCCGTGGTGCTGGGCTTGTTCGTCGTGTTCGCGCAGGTCTACACCGACATCCTGTGGTTCGATCAGCTCGGCTTCCTGCAGGTGTTCACCACCGAATGGGTCACGAAGATCATTCTGTTCGTCGTCGGGGTGCTCCTCATGGCCGCACCGCTGTGGCTGTGCCTGAACCTGGCCCACCGCAAGCGGCCGGTCTATGTGCCCACGACGCCGCAGCAGGAGAACCTCGACCGCTACCGCGAGGCCATCGAGCCGCTGCGCGCAGTCGTCACCGTCGTCGCCTCGCTCGTCGTCGGTGTGCTTGGCGGCATCGCCCTGTCAGCCTCCTGGCAGCAGGTGCAGATGTTCCTGCACTCCACCCCGTTCGGGATCAAGGATCCCGAGTTCGGCCACGACGTGTCCTTCTTCGTCTTCCAGCTGCCGGTCATCCGCCTCGTCGTCGACTACCTCGGAATGGTCGCGCTGCTGGCCTTCATCGGTTCGCTGGTCGCCCACTACCTGTTCGGCGGGCTGCGCCCCGGCGAGCAGCGCGGTCTCGACATGACCCGCGCGGCTCAGGTGCAGATCGCCGTGACCGCCGGCGTGCTCATCCTGCTGCAGGCCGCCCGCCTGTTCGTGCTGCGCTACGAGTCGCTGACCAACACCAGCGGTATCGTCACCGGTGCCACCTACACGACCAGCAACATCACGCTGCCCGCGATGCTCATCATCGCCCTGGCCGCGCTCGTCGTCGCGCTGCTGTTCCTTGCCAACGCCTTCCGCAGCATGTGGAAGCTCTCGATCGTCTCGGTCATCATGCTGCTCGTCCTCGGCGCCGTGTCGGTCATCGGCCTGCCGGCTGCCGTGCAGCAGTTCCAGGTCTCGCCTTCTGAGCAGTCCCTGGAGCGCGAGTTCATCCAGCGCAACCTCGACGCCACCCGCATCGCCTACGGCATCCAGGACGTCGATGTGATCCCGTACTCGCCGACCACCGAAGGTGAGCCCGGCGCGCTGCGCGCCGATGCCGAGACCGCCGCCTCGGTGCGTCTGCTCGACCCGAACCTGGTGTCCGATACGTTCCGCCAGCTGCAGCAGCAGCGCCCGTTCTACAGCTTCCCCGAACAGCTCGACGTCGACCGCTACCGCGTCGACGGTGAGATGCAGGACACAGTCATCGCGCTGCGTGAGCTCAACCCGGAATCGCAGGCGGAATCCTCGTGGCTCAACCAGGCCGTCGTCTACACCCACGGTTTCGGTGTCGTCGCCGCGTACGGCAACCGTCAGGGCAATGACGGACAGCCGTCCTTCCTCGAAGCAAACATCCCGCCGACCGGTGAGCTCGGCGAGTACGAGCCGCGCATCTACTTCGGAGAGCGCTCACCGCTGTACTCGATCGTCGGCGCACCTGACGGCGCCGACCCGCGCGAGATCGACTATCCCGCCGATGGCGACGACGGTGAGGCGCAGGTGTACAACACGTTCTCCGGTGAGGGCGGGCCGTCGGTCGGCAACTTCTTCAACCGTCTCGTCTACGCCGTGAAGTTCCAGGACGAGCAGATCGTCCTCTCCGATGCGGTCAACGACGAATCCCAGATCCTGTATGAGCGCACCCCGCGCGAGCGCATCAAGCGCGTCGCCCCGTTCCTCGAAGTCGACGGCGACCCCTACCCGGCTGTCATCGACGGGCGCATCAAGTGGATCGTCGATGCGTACACGACGAGCCCGCACTACCCGTACTCGACCCCGCAGGTGCTGCAGGACGCCACCCAGGACTCGAACACCGAGCGAAGCGGCAGTCAGCAGGCGCTGCCGCCGCAGCAGGTGAACTACATCCGCAACTCGGTCAAGGTCACCGTCGACGCCTATGACGGCGAAGTCGACCTCTACGAGTGGGAAGATGACGACCCGGTGCTCAAAACCTGGATGAAGATCTTCCCGGGCCTGTTCAAGTCCACCGATGAGATGAGCGCAGACCTCATGGCGCACGTGCGCTACCCCGAGGACCTGTTCAAGGTGCAGCGCCAGCTGCTCACCCGCTACCACGTCGACGACGCGAACTCCTTCTACACCGGCCAGGACTTCTGGACGCTGCCGACCGACCCGACGGTCAACCAGGAGCGCAACCTCCTGCAGCCGCCGTTCTACCTGACGCTGCGCATGCCCGGCCAGGAGAAGCCGTCGTTCTCGCTGACCTCGTCGTTCATCCCGCGCCAGGCGCAGGGCCAGACGCGCAACAACCTCACCGGGTTCCTGGCGGCTAACGCCGATGCCGGTGAGGAGGCCGGAACGAAGAGTGAGGACTACGGCCGGCTGCGTCTGCTGCAGCTGCCGCGCAACACGACGTTCCCCGGCCCGGGCCAGGCTCAGAACAACTTCAACACCGAGCCTGAGATCCAGTCGAGCCTCAACCTGCTGCGCCAGGGTGAGTCGCAGGTGCAGAACGGCAACCTGCTGACCCTGCCGGTGGCCGGCGGCCTGCTGTACATCCAGCCGGTCTACGTCCGCTCGGCCGGTGAGACCTCCTACCCGGTGCTGCAGCGCGTGCTTGTGGCCTTCGGCGAGCAGATCGGCTTCGCCCCGACTCTCGATGCCGCCCTTGACCAGGTGTTCGGCGGTGACTCTGGTGCCCAGGCCGGTGACGCCGGGCAGGCGCCTGAGGAGGATGAGGAAGGCGCTACTGGCGGCACGCAGCCGGGGGAGACTGCTGACCAGGCTCTCGCCAACGCCCTCGACAAGGCCAAGCGGGCTATGGAGGACTCCGACAAGGCCCTGCAGGACGGGGACTTCGCCTCCTACGGCGAAGCGCAGCAGCGTCTGCGCGAGGCCCTCGATGAGGCGATGAAGGCGGAGAACGAGGCCTCACCGGCTGACAGCGAAACCGAACCCGGTGACGCTGCCACCGACGGCGGCAACTGAACCTGCCGGCCCCACGCCCGAGGCGGCGGTCACCACTGCGGTGACCGCCGCCTCGGCGATTCAGGCAGTGTTAACAAGGTCACCATCAGGGATTTGGACGCACGTCAGGACTGCCGTATAGTAGAACGTGCGCCGCGGGGTGGAGCAGCTCGGTAGCTCGCCGGGCTCATAACCCGGAGGTCGGAGGTTCAAATCCTCCCCCCGCCACCACGGAGGAACCCTCAGCCACTGGCTGGGGGTTCCTCTCATTCACGATGCCGCCGAGCAGCTCCCCGAGGGAGATGTCGAGAGCGCTCGCGATCATCAGTAGCTCCGGGGCCGTGAATGAGAGTTGCCCGCGCAGGCGCTTTGATACAACCGACTGGCTGAGACCAAGGACGTCCGACAGCCATGCCTGTCGCAGGCCGCGGCGGGCCAACCATGCTCGGATCTCTCCACTTACTTTCAGATTCGCTTCCAACTGAAACGCGGTCGCGTCTGCGGTAGTTGTCATGTGACCAGGGTACCGCTGATTGTGCATGTTGGCTGCACGGGAAAGAAGAAATATTCACTACACGACACGACATGCTTGTCGTGTAGTCATGTGGTGACTATCGTAGCGACCATGAGATACCAGGATGCACTCAGAGGCAACATCAAGGCGGAGCTTGGTCGATCGAATCGGAAGGCGAAGGAGGCTGCGGCGGCGATTGGACTCGCGCCCGGCGTGTTCTCGTCTCGGCTGAATGGACGTACCGAGTGGCGAGTGGGCGAGCTCATTCAGCTAGCGATTGCACTGCGGATTCCGTTCGACAGGCTTGTAGAAGGGGTCGACGAGGACCAGCGTGAGTCCGGTGAGGTGAGTGTCTGATGAGCACCGCTCTGGTCAGCTCGTTCACCGCTGCCGAGGCCCGGGAGTTTACGGAAGAGCTCAAAGGCGATTACGGAGCGCTCCGCTCGAAGATCGACGCGGCGTGGCGTGGTCGCATTTGGACTGCTCTGGGGTACGTGTCCTGGCAGGACTATCTCGATGCTGAGTTTGTCGACGTGTCACTTAGACCCCCGAAAGAGCTTGAAGAGCAGGTCATCACTGAGCTGCGGGCTGCCGGGATGAGTATCCGAGGAATTGCTGCCGCGACTGAATTCAGTGAGGCAACCGTCCGGCGGCGGCTTGACCAGGCAACTGCGTCAAATGACGCAGTTGATCGAGTCATCGGTCTCGACGGGCGTGAGCGGCCAGCAAGGATGCCGGAGAAGGCAACTGGAGCTCGGACGGTCACTCCGGAGCGATCTGGGCCGGAGATCCTCGACGCGGAGATCATCGAGGAACCGGACACGTCCAACGGTCAGCTGACCGGGGGTGACCGCCTGGCCGGCGACCTCGGGATTGAGCCGGTCACGGTGGACATGACCGGTCACCAGGGACTGAGCCGACACCAGATCAACCGCCTGATCACGGAGCTGCACACGAGCGGATCGGCGCCCTTGCCGGTCGCGAAGAAGCGCGCCAAGACGCTGGAGCTGGCGCTGTCGTCCGGTCACGTCGATCCGGCCGGACTCGACACTGACCGGCTGGACGACCTCGCGGTCGAGGTCGCGGACACGATGGCGGTCCTGTCCGACCTGTTGGCGGTCATGGCCGGACACGAGTCCGGTCAGGTGACCGCTGCGTTGGGCAACCCGGACACTCTCGGGTCGGTCGAGAAGACGGCCACGAACCTCAGCGCAGTCACTCACGGTAACGCCAGGAGGGCGCGAGCATGAGCGCGAACAAGACGCCCAAGAAGCCCAAGACCGGCCGCGACGAGGCGGCACCGGCCCTGCCGGAAGCACCGACGCGAGTCATCCGCGTGAGCCGGCAGAAGGTGCGAGACGAGGTGTTCCGACACGACTGGAACTCGATCTCGGACACGGAACGAGCAGCGCGTGTGGCCGCGATCAGTGCGGCCGCGATGCCCGAGGGTCCGACGATTGGCCCCACCCGATGACCACGCGCGAGACAAGGCGAGGTGACGAGCAGTGACCGCAGAAACGACTCGCTGGGTGAGCAGTGAACAGACCGCCGGGGCGGGCGAGCCTGTATCCATCCCGCAGGCCGATGACGGCCGAGGAAGCACGGTGGCCCCGCTCCCGGGGAGGAGCGAGGCCACCACTACCGGAACGGGCGATGCAAGAGGTATTTCGATCACCGATCACGGTACGGGCAACGCTACCGGAGAAGACGTGCCGTCGTCACTGCGGATAACGAAGACCTCCCGGATCAACCCGGATGATCCACGGTTCATCCGCACGATCACCGCTGGTGTCGCCTTCGCTGGGCTGGTCGCTTTCGCAATCAGCTTCGTCGCGCTGATGGAGGTCGCGGCGTGGCTGGGGCTGCCGGAATGGATGCACTGGTCAGTCCCTGCGTTCATCGATACCGGCATCCTCGTGTACGCCGGATCGGTGCTGATCCACAAGGCCCGAGGGGAGAGGACGTGGCTGTCGTGGCTGATGCTCGGGGTGTTCACGGGCCTGTCGATCGTGGCGAACACCGCCCACTCCCTCGCGTACGGCGACACGACGGGAGAGTCGTGGCAGCCGGTTGTTGGCGCGGTGATCGCGGGCATGGTGCCGGTGGCGGTGTTCACCGCGACCGAGCAGCTCTCGCGTGTGGCGGTGGAGGATCCGATCTCCCGGCGACGAGAGCTGCAGGCGGAAGCCGAGTGGCATGCCGAGCAGGCCGATCGGGAGCGCAACCGGCTGGAGAGGGAAACTCGGCAGGAGCGGGCGGCCCAGGACGCCGCGATCGCGCGTGAGGAGCACGAGACCAGGCTGGCGGTGCTGCGTGCACAGCGTGACGTGCGGGTGGAACAGGCTGCGGTCCTCGCTGCTGAGGGGAAGTTCGAACTGCCCACGGTTTCTCGTCCTCTGCACCTGGTGACTGCGCAGGAGACACATGGTGCCAAGTCCTCCACAGAAGCGAGCGGGGGCGCTCGGCGGGCACGTCCGGGGAGGACCTCGAGGAGGTGGCTGCGTTCGTCGCTCAGCGCACCGCGGTTGGTGAGGACACGAGCGGGGCGGACCTTGGACGTGAGTTCGGGTTCAGCGACAAGACCGGTCGGCGGCGGCTGGCGAAGCTGCGCGAGGAACGTCCGGACGTGTTCATCGAAGCCCCGGCCGACGACGGTGCGGTCGGGGCAGGGCAGAGGGAGTCGTGATGATCGACGGACAGTTCGACCTGCTTGACGAGCTCCTGGAGCTGGTCGAGGGCCAGGATCCGGAACAGGTCCGGAGGGACGTCGAGGACCAGCGTCCTCGTAGCGAGAAGGACGAGAGGAGGACTGGTCGTGGCGACTGACATGTTGACGTGGGCGAGACGGCAGGTGTTCGAGCCGATGAACCTGTCGAGCTCGGAACGGTTCGTACTGCTCCTGTTGGCCGATAACTCGTCATGGGATGAGGAGACGGGCCGCTGGTACGCCTTCCCCTTCCAGAAGACACTGGCGCGGGAGTCCGGGCTCTCGGAGCGGACCGTGAAGCGGGCGATCAGCCGGCTGCTGGAATTGGGATTGATCAGCACCGAGCGTCGTAAGCGGGTATCGGGCTTCATCGCTGGCAACGGGTACGTGTTCCACCCGGAAGTGGTCGCGGAGCCGATTGCGAGGACCGTCGATGACGCTGTCGAGGCGGTCGAGGAGCGGAAACCGGGGCCTGGATTCTCAAGTGGGGTCACAGTGTCCTCCCTTGAGATTGCAGGAGGGGACACAGTGGCACCTCCTGTGGTGGCAGGAGGGGACACCATGACCCCTGACCCACACGATCCGCATGATCCCAGGAGGGGACACAGTGTCCTCTCGGGTCCCCAGGGGACACCATGTCCCCTCGGAGGGGACACAGTGGCACTTCCCACGCGCGCGAATAGGGAGGACGTGCGCGCGCGTCTTAACCGTCATAGTGAATCGTCATCTTCTTCCACGGGTGCGGCGGCGGCAGGAGCCGTCTATGACGAAGACGACGATCAGAGCTCATCGCAGCCGAACCCAACCACCCACGAGACCAGGCGGGCTGCCGACGACGAGGCACGGGCGGAGCTGGGGCGTTGGCGAGGGGTGGACCTCGGTGTGCTGGGTGCGCAGGTGGTCGAAGCCACCGGCCTTGAGTCCGGTCGTGACGAGCTGGTGTGGCTGGTCGACGCGATCCTCGCGCGGTCACGTCGCCAGGTCGGCCGTCCGGCGAGCTTCGTGCGCACCGCAATCACCAATGATCCGGCAGGCACCCGCGCAGAGCTGTTGGCCCGGTTTGGGGCGACCCCGGCCGCGGTCGAGGGGTCGGCTGGTGGGGTGCAGCGGAAGAAGTCACCTCCGTGCCCGATCCCGGAGCACGCGGAGCAGGGACTGCTGAAGGTGAACTGTCCGGCGTGCCGGGGGATCTGGGAAGACCCCTTCCCCGCGGTGATCAAGCGGAGCGTGTTCGAATAGCTCGGCGGTGTGGTGCAGGAGCGAGTGCTGCGCGCCGCCGGGGTGGAAATCCTCGACGACGAGAGGGCGACCGCCTGAGCGGGCGGACGCATTGGGGGAGCTGGCGATGCAAGAGGCAGAAGACCAGATGCTGAGGGCGGGCAGTGACGAGTCGCCGTTCACCGGGGAAGAACTGATGGCGGCCGTCGACCAGGCTCGCGTGAGAGTGATCACTCCAAAGCTCCGCGGTGTGGGACTGTCCCGGTGGGCTGATGACGTCGCCGGTGAGGTCGCGTTGTCGGCTTGGAAGTCCCGTGGGCGTTTCGACCCGAACCTGGGGGCGCTTCAGAGCTGGGTGAACCGGATCGCTCAGTACCGGAGCGCGGACCGGATCGAAGCGGAGTCGAAGCGCAACGGCGATCTGCTGGCGGAGCGGGACGGTGACGGGCTGTCAGTCGAGGAGCAGCTGGTACGGGCCGAGGGTGACCGGAGTGACCAGGTGGCTGACGTGGCAGAGACGGTCGCTGAACGGCTGGCGATCGAAGAATGGCTGCGACCGATCATGTTCACCGCGGCACGGGTGATGGACCCCACGGCGTTCGTGCACGGGCTGCACACGCACATGTTGTTGGGACTGCCGCACGGATAGGTGACAGTCGGGGTGTCAGGCCGCGAGGGCCGCGGTGGGGTTCATGATGGTCTCGTATTCGATGGGGGTCAATCGGCTCAGGCGAGTCAGTCGATCGTGTCTCCCTGGACCGGGCCTTCGCGGTTCGACGCCCAGCCCAGTGCCGGGGCGACGTGCTGCGCGAAGGAGTGGAGCAGGCGTGCGTTCAAGTCGACGCCCAGCTGCGAGGGGATCGTGAGCATGAGGGTGTCCGCGCTCATGACGGCCGCGTCGTTCTTCAGCTCGTCGATGAGTTCGTCCGGCTCGCCCACGTATGTGCGGCCGAAGGTGGAACGGAACCCGTCGATGATGCCCACCTGATCCGAGCCCTGGCCCTGGCGCAGCTGATAGAACTGCTGATCTTCGGCGCTCACGACCGGGAAAACGCTGCGGCTCACGGACACGCGCGGCGTGTGTGCGTGTCCCGCGCTCGCCCACTCCCGGCGGTAGAGATCGATCTGCTCCGCCTGGAGGTCGCCGAACGCCTGTCCGGTCGCCTCTGTCAGCAGCGTCGAGCTCATGAGGTTGACGCCCTTCTGCGCCGCCCAGACCGCGGTGTCGCGGGAACCCGCACCCCACCACAGTCGCTCCTGGAGGCCGGGGGAATGGGGCTCGAGCGGCAGTTTCTGACCGGGCCCGAACTGCGCGGGATCTGCCGGCGCGATCGGTCGGCCGGAGATCGCCTCGAGCACTCGGTCGAAGGTCGCTCGTGCGATGTCGGCTCCGCGGGGATCTTCGGAGCCGGTGTAGCCGAAGGACTCCCACCCGCGCAGCGCGGGCTCGGGTGAGCCGCGGGACACGCCCAGCGCGATCCGGTTGTTCGCGATGAGGTCGAGCGCGGCGGCCTCCTCGGCGAAATAGAGGGGATTCTCGTAGCGCAGATCGATGACCCCGGTGCCCACCTCGAGGCGCTGGGTGCGTGCCGCGATCGCGGACAGCAGCGGGAACGGTGAGGCTGCCTGCCGCGCGAAGTGGTGGACGCGGAAGTACGCGCCGTTCACCCCGATCTCGTCCGCTGCGACCGAGAGGTCGATCGCCTGGGTGAGCATGTCGCGTGCGGTGTATCCGCTGGCGGGGGCTCCGTAGTGACCGAAGCTGAGGAATCCGAAGGCCTTCATGCCAGGTGAACGCCGGCAGTCGCAGACTGATTCCCCGTGAGTGTGCGACCCAGCCGCACCGAACGGACGATAAGCTCCGCATATGGGACTGACACACATGCAGGTGACGATGCCGCGTGCGTGATCCCCGGACTCCCTCGACGCCCGATGCTCCGCTGCCGGCCACGCCCTGGGCGGTCGTCGTCGCCCTGTCCTTCGCGGCGACCAGCGTGTCCTTCATGCAGACGCTCGTCGTCCCCATCCAGAACCACCTGCCGGAGCTCCTGGACTCGACCCGCAGCGCCACCGCGTGGGTCCTGACCGTCTCCCTCGTCGCCGCCGCCGTCACGACCCCGATATCCGGACGCCTCGCCGACCTGTGGGGCAAGCGCCGCGTCCTCCTCGCCCTCGTCGTCCTCCTCATCCTGGGCTCCCTCATCGCCGCGCTCGCGCCGGGACTCTGGTGGCTGCTGCTGGGACGCGCCCTCCAGGGCGTGAGCATGGGCGTCATCGCCGTGGGCATCTCCATCCTGGGCGACCTGCCGGACCGCCGCCTCAGCGTCACCGGCATCGCGTTCGTGAGCGCCAGCCTGGGCTTCGGCGGCGCACTGGGACTGCCGCTGGCCGCCTGGATCGTCCAGGTGGGCGACTGGAAGGCCCTCTTCTGGTCGACGGTCGGACTGGGCGTCGCCAATCTGCTCGTCGTCTGGTTCACCGTTCCCCGCTCGCCGGGCACGGGCCGCAGGGTGGACCTCCTGGGTGCGGCCGGCCTCGGTGTCGGCCTGTCCGGCATTCTCATCGCGGTCTCGCAGGGACCGCTCTGGGGCTGGACCTCGCCGTTGACCCTGGGCGTCGTCGGGGGAGGAGTCCTCGTGCTGGCCGGGTGGGTCCTCTTCGAGCTGAGGCTGGACGAGCCGATCGTCGACCTGCGCCAGTTCTCCCGCAGGCCGGTCCTGTTCACCAACCTGGGCGCCGTCGCGCTGGGATTCTCCTTCTTCGTCATGGAGGTCGCCTACCTCCAGATCCTGGAGCTGCCCGCGCACACTGAGGCCGGCCTGGGCCTGACCATGTTCGAGTCCAGCATGGCCTTGGTGCCGCCCTCGCTCGCCATGATGGCGGCCGCCCCCGTGGGTGCACGGATCACGAACCGCTACGGAGCCCGAGTCTCCACCTGCACCGGCGCCCTCGTGGGGGCCGCGGGCTACGGCCTCGTCCTGCTCTGGCAGGACGAGGTGTGGCACTTCATCCTCGCCGGCACCGTGTCCTGCGTGGGCGTGGCGGTCGCGTACGCGGCGATCCCCACGCTCATCATGGCGGAGGTCCCGCGCGAGGCGACGGGGTCCGCCGTGGGCGTCAACGCGCTCATGCGCAGCGTCGGCACCAGTTCCGGTGCGACGGTCACCGGCATGGTGCTCGCCTCCCGTGTCGTCATTGCCGACGGCGCCGAGGTCCCGGTCCTGTCCGCGTTCCTCACCACCTTCACCGCCGGAGCCGTCGCAGCGCTCGCCTGCGTCGTGCTGGTCTGGTTGTCGCAGGGCTCCGGTCGAGGAGAACGCGCCGCCGCCCGATGACAACGGCGCGAAAGTAGGTAGACTGGTCTACCTACTGACTGGCCGGCGAGTGGGGATGACATGGGTGCAGCGCGCGAACGACTGCTGGAGGCCGCGGCCAAGCGGTTCTACGACCGGGGGATCACCGCGACGGGGATCGACACGATCATCGCTGAGGCCGACGTCGCGAAGAAGAGCCTCTACAACAACTTCGCCTCCAAGGCAGACCTGGTGGATGCCTACATCGAGGAGCGGCACCAGGAGTGGCTCGAACTCCACGCCGTCCGTGCCGCCGCTGCGTCGACGGCGGCCGATCGTGTGCTGGCGGTCTTCGACGCATACCTGGACCACGCGAACGGCGCCTACGAGTTCGGCTTCCGCGGTTGTGGGCTCCTCAATGCGGCCGCAGAGCTCCCCTCCGGTGCGCCCGGGCGTGCGGCGGTTCGACGGCACAAAGAGCACGTCGAACGGATACTCGCAGACGACCTCGGCGCACTGACGGATCCGGATACCGCACGGGAGACGGCGGAGCACTTCAGCTTCCTGCTCGAGGGGGCCGTCGCCCGAGCGGGACTCGAGGGGACCTCGGACCGCCTGAAGCGGGCGCGCGGGATCGCTGCACGCATGATCACCGCGCTGTGAGCCGGACGTCTCTGTCCGGCGTCCTTGCCGTCCTCGTCGCAGCCGTCCTGTGGGGCACCACGGGGACTGCGGCGACTTTCGCCCCGGGCGTGGGTCCGCTGGCGATGGGAGCGGCCGCCCTGGGCGTGGGCGGCCTCCTGCAGGGGCTCATCGCGGTTCCCGCGCTGCTGCGGGAGCGTGCGGCAGTGGGTCTGCACACGGGCACGATCCTCGCGGGCGCTGCAGGTGTCGCGATCTACCCGCTGGCGTTCTACAGCTCCATGCACCTGGCCGGGGTGGCGATCGGCACCGTCGTCTCGCTGGGGTCCGCCCCGATCGCGTCCGGCCTCCTCGAGATGGTGCTGGAGCGCAGGCGACCCAGCACGTGGTGGGTGCTCGCCGCGGTCCTGGGCATCGGAGGCAGTGCGGTGCTGTGCGTCGCGAAGATGCACTACGCGCCCGCAGACCTCATGCGCACGGCGGCGGGTGTGGGTCTGGGCCTGGTCGCCGGCGCCACGTACGCCCTCTACTCCTGGAGCGCGCACCGCCTCATGCAGCGGGGTGTGGGGCGCGCCGCCGCGATGGGCTCGATCTTCGGCCTGGGCGGACTGGCGCTCATGCCAGTCCTGGCGACCACCGGAGCACCGCTGTTCGCTTCGACGCAGGCGTTCACGGTGGGTGCCTACATGGCACTCGTGCCCATGTTCCTGGGCTACCTGGCATTCGGGTTCGGCCTCACCCGCGTCTCCGCCAGCACCGCGACGACTCTCACCCTCACCGAGCCGGCGGTCGCGGCCGTCCTGGCCGTGACGATCGTGGGCGAGCGGCTGCCGCTCATCGGTTGGGCCGGGATCGCCGCGATCTGCGTCTCCCTCCTGGTCCTCGCGGTCGCGCCTGCGACCCCGCCCGCCGGTGATCGGGCCGGTACGGCAGGTGTCGCACCCGGCCCAGGTGGGACGGTGGCGAGTCCATGACGAGCACGGCAGTCTGAGTGCATGAGCACCGCGGGCATCGTGCTCGCGTTCTCCCTCGTGTCCTCCGTCGTCCAGCCCGTCTCCGGGGCGCTGGGCGACCGGTGGACGATGCGCTGGCTCATCCCCGTCAGCATCCTGTAGGCCGGGGCGGGGATCGCGGCGGTGGGCGTCGTCGACTCGTTCTGGTTCACCGCGATCGCGGCATCCGTGTCCGGCGTGGGCGTCGCCGCCTACCACCCGGCCGGTGCCGGCAGGGCGCGGGAGATCAGCGACGGCGAGCACGTCCTCATGTCGTGGTTCTCCCTGGGCGGGAACCTGGGCTTCGCGCTGGCGCCCCTGGTCGTCGCCGAGACCATCGGGGCGCTGGGTCTGCGAGCCAGCCCGCTGCTCCTGATCCCCCGGCCGGTGGCGGGGCGCTTCATCGCGCTCGCCTCCGTCGTCCTCTACGCGCTGCCGGCGCTCGCGTGGATCATGCTGGTGGGACTGCGGGACCCGTGAGGACGGTGGGACTCAGAGGCCGTACTGGCGGGCGGTGGCCAGCGCCTCCTCGAGCGACCCGGATTCCAGTTTGCGGTAGAGGCTGCGAACCTGCGATCGCACCGTGTTCTCCGACCGCATCTGCTGCTGCGCGATCTCCGCGCGGGTGAGCCCCTGACGCAGGGCGTCGAGGACGTCCGCTTCGCGCGGAGTGAGCACGGGGCGGCGGCGCTCCGCGACGAAGTGGGCGGGTATCTGGCGCAGCCGGTCCTGGGGCACCGGGTCGAGGCGCTGCAGGTGCTCTTCCGCAAGGGCGCCGTGGAGGCGCAGGAGCACGAGGTCGGGGAGTTCTCCCCGGCCGTGGGCCACCTCGGTGACCAGGTGGTCGATGATGTCCTCCCGGTCGTGACGGCCCAGGATCGCCTGCAGCTGCAGGGCGAGGTTCCGCCAGCGCGTGCCGGTCGTCTCGACGCGGGCACGCGTGAGGAGTGACGCGGCGCGGTCGGCGTCACCCATCAGCAGTGCGCGATGGGATCGCAGGACCGCCAGCGGGGCGAAGCCCGTCATCGCGTCGTCCTCCGCCTCCACGTCGAGCGGCAGCAGTGCCCCGTCGGTCGCGGCAGCGTGCTCGATGAGCCCCAGCAGCTGCCGCGCCAGCGGCATCGTGGCCGGATGCGCGTACTCGTACCGCACCCGGTGCGCCAGCGACAGGGCCTTCTCCGGCTCACCGTGGGCCAGATCCCGCAGCGCCAAGGTATACGCGTGGATCTGCCACGTCTCGTCCTGATCGGGCTCCGCCGGAAGCGTCCGGAGGATGTCATCCGCGCGGGGGAGGTCCAGCTCCGTCAGCGCCACCAATGCGCGGGCGAGGACGGCGGACCGACCCACGGTGGCCCGGCCCCAGCCCACGCGGTCGATCGACTGCGCATGCATCTCGATCCAGTGGCGCGCCTCCTCCGTGTCGCCGCGCAGCGCGCTGATGACGGCCAGCTTCGAGCTGCAGTCCGCCAGCAGGAACATGCGGTCCGTGCCGTCGACGCGGCGGTAGCCCTCCAGGCTGGCCTTGTACGCGCCGGCCAGGTCGCCCGCGAACTCCAGCGCGACTCCAGCGTGGAGATGGAGGATGCTCGCCAGCTGCGGACTGATCCGACGCGTGGTCTCGACACGCCGGGTCGCTGCCAGCAACCGGCGGGCGGCGTCCGCCGCATGCAGGTCGTGACCCATGATCCGCAGGTATCCGACCTCGACGAGGCCGTACGACAGTGCCTGGATCCCCGGTTCGCGGTACAGCGCGGTCATACGCGTGCGGATGCGCTGCGCGGCGGCGTCGTGGGCGTACTCCACGGAACCGTCGGGCAGGATGAAGTTCATCCCCTGGGGGCCCGCCCCCGCGAGGATGTACAGCGCCGCCGTGCCGAAGTCCCCCAGCAGGTGGTTCAGCATCCGTCTGGGGATCATCTCCAGGGCTTTCCGGAGGGTCCGGGCGTCCGAGGTGAACAGGTCCGCCCAGCGCTCTTCCAGCAGGCGTGCCAGCACGCCCCACTGGCGCGAGGCCCACGCACGGCTGATCGCCGGCAGTGCGCCCTCCGCATCCGCGACCGCCTCGATGGCCTTGGGCGCCAGTTCCGCGGACAGGGCGGCATCGTTGCGGTGGACGAGTTCCTTCATCCCGGACCGGATGAGGTCCGGCATGATGAGGCCCCCGTCTCCGTCGTCCACCAGCAGGCCGACCTCCTCGAAGGTCGACAGCGACGGGGCCCGGCCGTGCACTTCGTCGAAGTACACCTCGAGCGTGTGGTCCGTGATCGGCTCGAGGTAGGCGGCCTTCGCCATGTTCCAGCCCTCATCGATGCGCTCGATCCAGTGCGCCAGCGACGGCATGAGCGCTGTGAGGGCAGGGGTCGACGCTGCACCGTCCTGCGCGAGGGCATAGGCGGGGTCCAGCCAGCCTCCCGTCTGCTGGTGCACCTGCTGGGCGGGGAGGCCGGCCGCGTCTCCGGACGGGGTGAGCGAGGCGATCTCATCGGGCGTCAGCAGCAGATCGGAGACCTCCTCCTGTGCCCAGTCGACCAGCGCGAGCGATCCCCAGTCCAGGTCGAGGGAGTCGATGATGACGGCGACCCGCGACGGAGGGGCCGTGGGAGTGGCGGGGTCGGGTGACAGCACTGCGAGCGCCTGCGCGAGGGTGGATGCCGTCGTGAAGCCGGTGTGGGGCGGGGGGATGGTCTCGTCCGTCACGAAGACGACCGGGACGTCCTGCTGCTGGGACCAGGAACGGGCGAACCAGAGGCGTCCGGTGCCGTGGGGTGCGTGGATGACGAGGACCGTCTCCGTGCCGCGGAGCCGGGCGGAGAACCGTTCCCGGGAGGGGTGCGGGTGCGAGGCGATGTAGGAGGGCGGCACGCTGCGAACGATCACAGACGGCGCTCCCTCCTTCTTCGGAATGCGAACGGACCTCGCACTGAGATACGATCGTACTAGGTGGAATCAGCTTCGCCTCAGGGGGTGAATTCCAGGGTGAATCATCCGCTGGATTCCCAGGAAACGCTCAGTTCGTGCGCATGCGATCACTAGTCTCATGCCGTCGCTCCTGGTGACGGCAGCGCTGCGGATCACGCTTCGGTCGTCTCTCGACACGGGGCGCACAGTGCTGGGTCCCCCTGGGAGTCGAGACCCGAACCCCGCGATCGCCGGAAGCGCAGTCGCTCGTGCACGAATCGGAAGGAAATCCATGTCTCCACGTCCACCCGTACCCCGGGCGGCGCTCGCGCGACCCTGGGCTCTGCTGTTGACGCTGCTGCTGGCGCTCAGCTCCCTGCTGGTGCCCCAGCAGGCCTTCGCGAACGGCAGCGAGCCCTCGGACGGCAGCCCGATCGTCTTCACCGACATCAGCTTCGAGAACGACGCGTTCGCCAGCGGCACGCAGCAGCGGCTCAATGTCGAGTGGAAGATCGAGGACCGGGCGCAGAACCCCGTCCGCGTCGAGCTGGCGCTGCCGGCAGGACTCTCCGCGAGCAACGACCGCTTCGGTCTGGCCGGGCCCGACGGCGAGACCGCCGGTGAGTGCACCGTCCAGAACAACACGATCACGTGCACCGCTGATGAGGACTTCATCAACGCGAACCCGTACGAAGTCTCCGGTGACTTCTTCCTCCGGGTGACCGTGACGGAGAACAACAAGGAGACGGTCGAGCGCACGTTCGACATCGGCGGGTTCGACAACACCGTGACCCTGCACCGCAACGTCAACTGGTGCACGGAGGACTGCACGTCCGGCCAGCAGCGGCCCGGCAAGCGGGGCTGGTACGACAACATCAACGACCGGATCGTCTGGACCGTGGGCCTGCCCGCGGGGGATCAGGGCATGAAGGCCGGCGAGACGGTCACTGTCACGGACATTATGGACGAGGACGACTACACCCTGCTGCGCGAGGGCGCATACCCGCGCGTGCTCGAGGCGAAGTCGAAGTCGTACAACTCGTGGGGTCGCGAGGGCCTGGACTACCGGACGATGGATGCCGGGAAGGTGCAGTGGAGCGATGACTACCGCACTGCGACCTTCACGACCGAGTCCGGCCTGGGCTCCGACTACTCGCGCGGTTCCTGCGACGTGGTCGACGGCATCAAGTCCGACTGCACCCGCGGCACCGACGGCACCTTCTACGAAGTGCAGTGGCACGTCGAGGTGAACACGCCCGGCGACCTCCAGCCCAACGGCGACCGCCTCTTCTACAACGGCGCGGAGTACACCATCGCGGGTGAGAAGAAGACGATCGAGAAGGTCCAGACGCGTCGCCAGACCGGTGGCGGCAACATCGTGGGCCGCAACTTCGGCAAGTTCCAGGTGACGAAGGAGCTCCAGGGCGACACGACCCTCAACCCCCAGTTCGAGGTGACGTACAGCTACCAGGAGAAGGGCCAGGAGAGGAAGACCGTCACGAAGACGTTCCGCGCCGGCGACACTTTCACCAGCGAGGAGATCTTCCGCGACACCACCGTCACGATCGAGGAGATCAAGCCGACGGACCCGGACAACGTCACGTGGGACGACCCGGTCTCCACCGATGAGTTCGGCGACCCCGTCACGGAACTGACCTTCAGCGTCGAGAACGGGAACCTGGGGAACATCACGAAGCTGAAGCTCACCAACCGGGCGATGCTGGAGCGGGGGAGCTTCAAGGCCGCGAAGGCGATCGAGAACCCGGACGACGTCCCGCTGTCGGACGACCTGGAGTACACGCTCGCGTACAGCTACCCGGCGAACGGGGAAAAGGGCTTCCCGGCGGGTTCCGGCACGCTCACGCTGCCGGCCGACGGCACCGTCGTGGAGAGCGGGAAGCTCCCCGTGGGCGCAGAGCTGACGCTCGAGGAGATCAACTTGCCGCAGGTCCCGGGCGGCACGTGGGAGCAGCCCACGCTATCGCAGGACACGCTCACCATCGGTGAGGACGAGGTCGTGACGGTCGACGTGACGAACACGATCACGCAGGACCTGGGCAGCTTCCAGGTCACGAAGTCGACCTCGGGTGACGGCCAGGAGCTCATCCCGGAGGGCACGGAGTTCACCGTGACCTACAGCTACGAGGGCATCCATGGCTTCGACGGCGGCTCCGGTGAGCTGACCGTCAAGGCGGGCGAGACCTCCGCACCCAGCGCGGACATCCCCGCGGGCGCCACGGTGACCCTCGAAGAGCTCAACCCGGTGGACCCGGAGGGCGGCACGTGGGGCGATCCGCAGTTCAGCGAGACGACCTTCACGATCCAGAAGGACCAGGTCATCACGATCGACCTGGACAACCCGATCACCTTGAACGAGGGCACCTTCTCCGTCACCAAGGCGGTCGAGGGCGATGCAGCTCATCTCGTGGGCGAGGACGTCGCGTTCACGGTGGACTACGACTACACGCTGCCGGAGGGACTCTCCGCGGACCCCGCAACGGGATCCGGGACGCTGACCGTCCTGAACGACGGCCAGTCCGTCACCGCTGATCCGCTGCCGTACGGCACGGAGGTGGCCCTGTCCGAGGTCGAGCCCGGCCCGATCGCCGCGGCGACGTGGACCGGTTCCGAGTTCGACCACTCCACCTTCACGATCGGTGACGAGACCAGCTTCGCGGTGACGCTCACGAACTCGATCGAACTGGACCTGGGCGCGTTCAGCGTGCAGAAGTCCGTGACCGGCAACGGCGCGCACCTGGTGGGCGAGGGCACCGAGTTCACGGTGAACTGGTCGTACCCGGAGGGCGAGGGTTTCGAGGCCGACAGCGGAACGCTCACGGTCACCGCCGGAGGCGAGCCCGTCACGGTGTCGGACCTGCCCACCGGCGCCCAGGTGACCCTCGAGGAGGAGATGCCGTCGAACCCCGAGGGCGGCACCTACACGGGCGCGTCCTGGGATCCGGGCAACACGCTCACGATCGGCAAGGACACGACCGCTGAGATCGGACTGGAGAACACGATCGAGCTCAACACCGGCGACTTCTCCGTCGTCAAGGTGCTGGACGGCTCGGGCGCCGGCCTGATCTCCGAGGACGCTACGTTCACGGTCGACTACGAGTACGAGTCCGGCCCCGGTTTCGAGGCCGGTTCCGGGCAGCTCCAGCTGAACGCAGACGGCGAGCCCGTCTCCAGCGGTCCGCTTCCCTACGGCGCAGAGGTCCACCTGAGCGAGGCGACTCCGGTCGATGTCGAGGGCGCGACCTGGTCCTCGTACGAGTTCAGCCCGTCCGTCGTCACGATCGGTGACGGCAAGACTGCCGAGGTGACGCTCACGAACACCTTCGGCCTGAACGACGGCTACTTCTCCGTCTCGAAGGCGCTCGAGGGACCGGGCTCCGGCCTGGTGCCCGCGGACACCGAGTTTGTCGTGGAGTACTCGTACCCGGCCGGCAACGGCTTCGAGGCCGGCAGTGGCTCGCTGACGGTCAAGGCCGATGGCGAGGCCGTCACCTCTGAGGCTCTGCCGTACGGTGCGGTCGTGACGCTGGCGGAGGTGGAGCCCGTGAAGATCGAGGGTGGCACGTGGGTGGACTTCGCGTTCTCCACGGACACGCTCACGATCGGCGACGGGACGACCGTCGAGGTGTTGCTGACGAACACGCACGACCTCAACGGCGGACACTTCTCCATCCTCAAGGTCCTCGAGGGGTCGGGTACCGCGCTGGTGGACCCGCTGACCGAGTTCACCGTGGAGTACTCGTACCCGGCCGGCAACGGCTTCGAGGCCGGCAGCGGTGAGCTGACGGTCCGGGCCGACGGCACCGTCGTCACCAGCGACGCCCTGCCGTTCGGGGCTGAGGTCACGCTCGCGGAGGTCGCGCCCGTCGCGATCGAGGGCGGGACGTGGTCGGGCCACGAGTTCTCGAAGGACACCTTCTCGATCGGTGACAGGACGACCGTCGAGGTCACCCTCACCAACACGATCGAGGCGGACATTCCGGAGGAGGAGCCCTGCACCCCGGGCGACGACACCACCCCGGGTGACGACGACGGCTCGAGCGACGAGTGCGCACCGGGAGAGGAGGGGAAGCAGGACGACGACGCGGGCAAGGGCGGCGACGGGACTCTCCCGCGCACCGGAACCTCGGTCATCGGAGCGCTCCTGGCGGGCATGACGCTCCTGGCACTGGGTGTGCTGCTGAGCGCTCGCGCGTCGCGTCGCACGAAGGCCTGACCGGCTCCGGCTGTGACGGGCGGGGTCTGCACCCAGGGCCCGCCCGTCACGCCGGTTCAGCATGAGGAAGGGGATCCGATCACCGATCGGATCCCCTTCCTCATCCCCTCAGGGAGTCATCCCCTCTGGGCTTGACACATCTCAGGGCTTCACGCCACGCGACCGTCAGGCCCCCGGACGGTGGGGGAGTGCCGCCTCCTGGAAGAGCTGCTCCGCGATCGCGTCGAAGTCGATGTCCTCCTCCACGTACCAGTCGTTCATGTCCTCGTAGCCGCCGCCGTCCTCGATCCCGGCCTCGGCGACGATCCCCTGCCACTTCTCGACGGCCTCGGCCGTGCGCGCGCGGACGTCCGTGCCGATGATTCCCGATTCCTGGATCTCCTCGAAGAGCGCATCGTTGGTCTCGCCGATCTTCTTGTCCGTGTCCTCCGCCATCGGGCTGATCTCACCGCCGGCCTCCACCAGCTGGACCATCGAGCGGGCATGGCCCTCCGCGATGACCGCATTGCTGTCCGCGAAACCGTCCATCTGCGAGTCGAAGATGATCTGCTGGTAGGCCAGCGGCAGCTTCTTGAATCCGGTGCCGGCCAGGTTCGCACCCGCGGATCGGCCGGAGAGGCTGTTCTTCTCCGATGTGTAGGCCACGTGCTTGCCCACCTCGAACAGCCCGCTCTCCTCCGAGGGGAGGGTCTGGGCGAACGTGCAGTCGACCGTCCCGCGCTGCAGCGCCTCGAACACCTCGACGTACTCCATCGAGACGGGGGAGGCGCCCATGGCCGTCACCTGGTTCTCGTGCGCCACGCTCGCCACACGGATCTGACGACCCTTCATGTCGTCCAGCGACGTGCCCTCGTCCGCGCAGACGGACACGTACGAGCCGGTGCTGATCATGGGGGTGAGCGGAACGAGTCCCTGCTCCTCGTAGTTGTCCAGCAGCTCCTGCGAGTTCCACGCGAGGTCCACCAGTGCGGCGTTGCCCACCATCTCGCCCACGACGGGGGAGTTGGGCATGCCGGCCGTCGCGGTGGCGAGCGCGTTGAACTGCGGATGCTCCGTGGGGTTGTAGATGGGCAGGGCGTAGCAGACGTCGACGCGACCGTCCTGCAGCGCATCGTCGATCTCCCCGTACCCGGCGATCGCCTGGCCCCAGACGACGTCGACGGTGATCTTCCCGCCGGAACGCTCCTCCACGTACTCCTTGAAGCCGTGGCCGTTGCGCGCGGAGACCGACTGCGGGGACTGCGCGCCGGCCTGATACGTGATCTCGACGGGCTCCAGATCCTCCAGGACTGCGTCGACCTCCTCCTGCGATGCGCCGAATTCGAACCCGTCGCCTCCGCCTGCACCTCCGCCGCCGGAGGACCCGGCGCTGCCGGCGCATCCGCTGGCGACCAGGCCGATCGCTGCGATCGCGGCGATCCCCGCGGTCCTCACTGTGTTCACTGCTGCCATGCTCGTCACTCTCCGTTGAGTCGTCCGCACCTTCATCGGGCCGGCGGGCCGTGCCACTGTGCACGCTCGACAGTCACCCTGTCCCCGCCTCGGAAGACAGTAGCAACGGATCAAGCGAAAATCGAGATCAATTTCAACTCCGTGACCGGGCTGAGATCCGGACCGTGGCAGGGCTCCGGCCTCCGTGCGACTACTGTGGTGCGACAGACGAACAGGGTGCGACGGGCGACCACTGGAGGGGAGCGCATGGAGACGGGATCGGTCTACGACCGGATCAGGGAGAAGATCGTGCGCAACGACCTGCGCCCCGGGACCAAGATCAACATCGACGCGCTGGTGCGCGAACTGGGCGTGTCCCAGACCCCGGTGCGCGAGGCGCTCCACCACCTCGAGGGCGACGGGCTGGTCGAGCGCGTCAAGGGTCGCGGGTACTCCACCACCGCACTGCTGGACGCCATCGAGTTCCGGCACATGTTCGAGGTGCGGATGCTCCTGGAGCCGTGGTCCGCGCGCGTCCTGTCCTCCGACCGCATGACGAACCCCGGTGGCGACCTGGTGCGCCAGGTGGACGACTTCCGTGCCAGCGGGCAGGTCTCCCGCACCCACCTGGCGATGCACGATGAGCTGTTCCACAAGACGATCCAGCAGGCCACCGGGAACTCGTTCCTCTTCGCCGCGTTCGAGAGCCTCCACGCGCAGCTGCATCTCTTCCGCCTCTACGGCGATGACATCGAGGGCTCCCGGACGCTGGGGGAGCACTTCGACGTGACGCTCGACGAGCACCGGGATATCGCCCGTGCTGTCGCAGAGTGTCGTCCGGACGACGCAGAGGCCGCGATGCGCCTCCACCTGGAGAACTCCCTGCAGCGCTTCGCGCCCCAGATGTCCGGCGGAGCCGCACCCGGCACGACGGTGGCCGGCGTGCCCTCTGGGCGGATCCGTGGCCGTCTCCTCTGACGGAACCGGACTGGACCCGACCCCGCCGGGAGCTGGGCGGGCCGGTCACGCGCGGCGGCCTCGGGCGCGTCCGCAGTGCCCGCAGACATACCTGTGTGCGGGGGCCCATTCGGCTCCCACGTCGTATAGGATCACGGTGTTCTGTATGCGATGCGGCGGGCGCGGCCCCGTCCGCCCCTCACCGAAGGTGGTAGCGATGTCATCGGAGACATTGTCAGCTCCCGACGAGTCGCCCGTCGCCGGAGTGCACGCCTACCCGGGCACCCACACCCGCGGCTACAACCCGGACGGCTTCCCCGGCAGTGCGGTCGCCGGCGATGACGCGGACGGCATCGCCCGCGCGGACGACGGGTTCGTCCCGCTGCGGTGGCGGTCGCAGGAGTGGTTCGACAACCCCAATGAGCCGGACTCCACGATCCTCATACTGGAGCGCTACCTCAACTACGGGCTCAGCCAGGAGGAGTTGCAGTCGGGCAGGCCGATCATCGGCATCGCCCAGACCGGCAGCGACTTGGTGCCGTGCAACCGCCACCACATCGAGCTGGCGAAGCGCGTGCGCGAGGGAATCCGCGAGGCCGGCGGCATCTGCTTCGAGTTCCCCGTCCACCCCATCCAGGAGACGGGCAAGCGCCCCACCGCTGCGCTGGACCGCAATCTCCAGTACCTGGGCCTCGTCGAGACCCTCCACGGCTACCCGCTGGACGGGGTCGTCCTCACGACCGGCTGCGACAAGACGACGCCGGCGCTGCTCATGGCCGCCGCGACCGTCGACATCCCCGCGATCGTCCTGTCCGGCGGACCCATGCTCAACGGCTGGTACAAGGGCCGCCGCGTGGGCACCGGCACGATCGACTGGGAGGCGCGCGATCTGTTCGCCGCCGGGAAGATCGACAAGAACGAGTACTGGCAGATGGTCAAGCAGTCCTCGCCGTCGATCGGCCACTGCAACACGATGGGCACCGCCTCGACCATGAACGCGGTCGCGGAGGCTCTGGGCATGAGCCTGCCCGGCTGCTCCGCGATCCCCGCGCCCTACCAGGAGCGCCCCACGATCGCGTATCAGACCGGCCGCCAGATCGTGGAGATGGCGTACGCGGACCGCAAGCCGTCGGACGTCATGACGCGCGAGTCCTTCCTCAACGCGATCCGTGTGTGCTCGGAGATCGGCGGCTCGTCGAACGCGCCGTGGCATCTCATCGCGATCGCCCGTCACCTGGGCGTCGAGCTGGACCTGGACGACTGGCAGGAGCACGGGCACGAGGTGCCGCTGCTGGTCGACATGCAGCCGGCCGGCCGCTTCCTGGGCGAGGAGTTCTTCCGCGCCGGCGGCGTCCCCGCGGTCGTCAACGAGCTCATGAAGCAGGGTCTCCTCCACGAGGACGCGCTCACCGTCAACGGCCGCACGATCGGCGACAACTGCCGGGACACGACCGTGACGGACCGCGAGGTCATCCGCGACATCGGTGAGCCCCTCGTCGAGGCCGCCGGCTTCCAGGTCATGACCGGTTTCCCGCACCGATCGGCGTTTGGTGGCGGTTTGCCTCTGGTTCCGATCTGCGTGGCCCGTGTCTCAATAGGGTCGTCGAGTAATAGTACTACGACATTGTTTGATGCGCCTAGATGCTGTTACTCTCGCTAGAGAGCGTCGTGATGTCGTTCGTGGCCTCCAAAGATCAGCATCAACGAGGCAACTGTCGAGCCGATTGCGATTAGCCAGGTCCATCCGTCTACGCCGAAGCCGAAGATCGCGATCCAGGAGAAGATCGCGGTGCCGATGAGCGCGACGGGTAGGAGCCGGAGGGCGGTGGCGATGGCGAATAGGCCAGCGAGGCCGAGGACGAGGATTATTGCGATGTCCAACATGGCTGACTCCTTCGTCTAGGTACTTGGATTCTGAGAGTAGCTTCCGCCTCTGACGCAGCGGGGCCAATAGCTCGAAGGTGAGCAGTACGAGCACGGTGAGCATTGCGAATGCAGCGTCGAAGGCCGTCTGAAGTCGGTCCGTTAACCCGGAGGTCGAAGGTTCAAATCCTCCCCCCGCCACGAGAAAAGGCCCGCTGACCAGCAGAAATGCCAGGTCAGCGGGCTTTCTGCTCACTCAGAAAATGATCGGCTGCAGTGGTCAGCGGTGGCGTGCCTCGACCGTCCGGCAGGAGACGGACATCACGTGGAGTGCTGTGTGCACCGGCGGTCGTGGTGAGCCGATTGCACGCCGCTGACCGCTGGATGCAAGAATGACCTGGTGAAATCCTCCGCCGCCTACGTACTCGTCGTCATCGGCATCGTCGCCGCCGGCTTCAACCTGCGGCCCGGCGTCACCGGGCTCTCGCCGCTGCTTGACATGATGGCGCAGCCGCTGGGCTTGACCGCCGCATTCCTCGCCTTGATCGGGATGCTGCCCCCGCTCATCTTCGGCATCGCCGGATTCTTCACTCCGCGCCTGACGATCCGCTGGGGTGCTGTGAGCGTCATCAGCCTGGCGATGATTATCATCGCTGCCGGTCTGGCCATCCGGAGCGCCACCGGCTCACCGGTGGTCTTCCTGCTGCTCTCAGCGTTCGCGCTCATCGGCATGGGCATCGGCAACGTCGTCATCCCACCGCTGGTGAAGGGATTCTTCCCCACCCGGATCGGTCTGTTCTCGACCATCCACGTCGCAGCCCTGCAGTTCGGGACGTTCATCCCACCGGTGCTGGCGGTTCCGCTGGCGCAGGGACTGGGATGGCGGGGTTCACTGGCAGCGTGGTCGCTCGCCGCTGCCGTCCCCGCCGCGATCTGGCTGCTGCTGTGGATCCGGCGCGTCACCCCGGAAACCACGCCGAGCACGGCTGTGGTTTCGTCTGGCCGCTACCTGGAGCTCTTGGGCAGCAGCCGGGCGTGGGCGCTTATGCTCATGACCGGCATCACCTCGTTCAACAACTTCATCCTCTTCACGTGGCTGCCGCTGATCTTCGTGCGTGCCGGCCAGTCCGAGAGTTTCGGTGGGGCGATGCTCTCACTGGTCACCGCGATCCCGTTCCTCCTCG
Organism: Brevibacterium sp. UBA7493; assembly: GCF_002479565.1. Taxonomy (NCBI): domain Bacteria; kingdom Bacillati; phylum Actinomycetota; class Actinomycetes; order Micrococcales; family Brevibacteriaceae; genus Brevibacterium; species Brevibacterium sp. UBA7493. The sequence goes on from NZ_DLOD01000014.1 coordinate 82,749, forward strand.
GACTGGTGCTGCCGATGTTCGCCGAACGCGTGCGCAGCCCGGTGGCTGTCGTCCTGGGATTCTCCGCCTGCCTGGCCGCCGGCTATCTTGGGCTGTGGCTGGCACCGGCTGCCGCACCAGTGCTGTGGACGGTGCTGCTGGGACTGGGGATCTCGACCTTCCCACTGGCGTTGACCCTCATCAGCCTGCGCTCCTCAAGTGCGGAGTCAGCCGCGGCCCTGTCCGGATTCGTCCAGGGGCTCGGCTACTGCCTGGCGGCCACCGGTCCGCTCATCTTCGGCTTCCTCGTCCAGTCCAACGTCGTCTGGCCGGCCTTCGCACTCGTCCTCGGCTCGGTCGCCGTCAAGGCCTTCGTCGCCGCACGCGCCTGCCAGCCCGGGGCGATCAGCTGAGCTTCTCGGCTGCTGACCGCACACGGCGTGCGGCCTCAGCGGTCTCCTCTTTGCTCTTGCAGAAGGAGTAGCGGATCGTCTGGGCGAAAGTCTCACGGGCCGGGGTGCCGGCTGCGCACAGCGAGGGTCCAGGGATCCCGGTGAAGCCGAACTCGCGGGTCAGCCGTTCGTTGAGGGCATAGGCGTCCTCATCGGTGGTGCCGGCGAAGTCGACGAGTGTGAAGTAACCGCCCTGCGGCTGGGAGACCCGCACACCGGGCAGCTGCTCGAATGCCGGCACGAGGATCTCCGAACGGGCAGCAAGACTCTGTGCTGAGCGGTGGGCGAAGTCCTCATGTTCGTTCAGGGCTGCAGCGACCGCCGGCTGGAAGGGTGCCCCGCCGGTGAAGCAGAAGTACTGCTTGACCGCCTGGATCGCTTCGCGCACCTCAGGTGCCGCGACCGTCCAGCCGATCTTCCAGCCGGTGATGTTGAAGCTCTTGCCAGCTGATGAGATCGACACCACCCGGGAGGGATCGTCGACGATGCTGGCCAGCGCCACGTGCGTGCGAGCGCCGAAGACGAGGTACTCGTAGACCTCGTCGGTGAGAATCCACGCGTCGTTGTCCACTGCGGCCTCGTAGATGCGGGTGAGCATCTCAGCGGTGAACACGAGCCCGGTCGGGTTGTGCGGGGTGTTGACGATGATCGCTGCCGTCTGCGGGCCGATGGTGCGTTCGAAGGCCTCCCAGTCAGGGGTGAAGCCGCCCTCGCCGTCCTCGATGAGCCCGACGGTGCGCAGCTTTCCGCCGGCCAGTGCGGTGGCGGCAGCGTAGGAGTCGTAGAAGGGCTCGAAGACGATGACCTCGCCGCCGCGGGGGACGAGGGCGACGATCGCGGCGCTGAGTCCCTCGGTTGCGCCGATGGTGATGAGCACCTCGTCAGCCGAGACGTCCTGTCCGTAGCAGCGGCGGCGCTGCTCGGCCACGGCGTCGATGAGCATACGGTGGCCCTGGCCTGGGGCGTACTGGTTGACTCCGGCGCGCATCGCCTCGGTCGCGGCGTCGATGAGGAAATCCGGCGTCGGGTCTCCCGGTGATCCCTGCCCGAGGTTGACCGCATCGTGCTGCCCGGCCAGGGTGGTCATCTGCCCGAAGATCGTCTCGCCGATCGACCCGTCGGCATTCACCAGCCCAGCCGCGGTGGCCATCTGGTGCCACGTCGGGGCCGCATACAGGTCGGGGTGGGCAGCGCCGCGGCTGCCGGACTGGGTGCCATCAGACATGGGTGAGAACCTCCGTGTGCAGTAGTCCGTTGGTGGCCAGGCCGTTGGCGCCGAAGGGCCCAGGCTGGCCGCCGAGATCGGTGAAGGAGCCGCCGGCTTCGGTGACGATCGGCACGAGCGCGGCCATATCGTAGAGTTCGAGCTCCGGTTCGCAGGCGACGTCGACGGTGCCTTCGGCGACCATCATGTACGACCAGAAGTCGCCGTAGGCCCGGGTGCGCCACACCTGGTCGGTCAGCGCGATGAACTTCTCGCGGTCCCGGTGGGAGGCCCATCCGGTCAGCGAGGAGTACGACAGAGACGCATCGGCGAGATCGCTCACCGTCGAGACCTGCAGGCGCTCAGGCTCGCCGCCGCCGAGACCAGCAGCCAGTGTGCGGTAGGCGCCGTGACCGGCGGCGGCATGCCAGCGCATCCCGAGGGCGGGGGCGCTGACGACACCGACGAGGGGTGTCTTGCCGTCGTAGAGGGCGATGAGGGTGGCGTAGACGGGCACTCCGCGCACGAAGTTCTTCGTCCCGTCGATCGGGTCGACGATCCAGCGCCGCGATGCCTGCCCGCGGCTGCCGAACTCCTCCCCGTAGAACGAATCGTCCGGCCGGTGCTCGGCGATCTTGGTGCGCAGCATCTGCTCGACAGCTTGATCGGCATCGGTGACCGGTGTCAGATCCGGCTTCGTCGAGACGTGGAAGTCATGCGTCCGGAAGCGCGGCAGGCTGATCGCATCGGCGGCATCGGCCAGGCGCAGCGCGAGTTCGAGATCGTCCATGGTGACACTGTAGCGGTGCCGCTGAGAGCACTTGCCGCCTGGTCGGCATATGGAAAAGGCAGGCGTCAGGGGAGTGGTTCAGTAGGCCGGCTGCTGCAGCCCGCTGAGCAGCCGGCGCAGGGAGGCAAGCCGCTGCGGCCCGGCATCCCCGGCCTTGCCCTCGGCGACCCACGCATCGAGGGCGCAGTCCGGTGCGTCATCGAGGTGTGTGCATCCGCGCGGGCAGTAGGCGGTGGCCTCGACGAGCTCGTCGAAGGCGGTGAGCACGCTGTCGATGTCGACGTGGGCGAGCCCAAAGCTGCGCACTCCGGGTGTGTCGATGAGCCAGCCGGCGTCCGGCAGCGGCAGGCACAGCGCCGAGGACGAGGTGTGGCGGCCGCGTCCGGTGACGGCGTTGACGTCGCCGATCGCCCGGTCGGCTGCCGGGATGATCTCGTTCATGAGCGTCGACTTGCCCACCCCGGAATGCCCGACGAGCACCGACAACCGTCCGGTCAGCTCCGGCAGCAGCTGCCTGATATGTGGGCGGCCGGTGGCGTCGAAGCCGCAGGCCACCACCCGCACGCCGGCAGCGGCATAGTAGTCGCGGATCGCATCGATCGGCGCCAGATCGAGCTTGGTGACCGCGATGAGCGGTTCCATATCGGCGTCGAAGGCGGCGACGAGCGCCCGGTCGATGAGCCCCCACGAGGGTTCGGGGTCGGCTGCGGCGGTGACGATGACGAGCTGGTCGGCGTTGGCCACGAGCACCCGCTCGGTCGCGTCGGTGTCATCAGCGCTGCGGCGCAGCAGCGTCTGCCGGTCGAGGATCTCGACGATGCGGGCCATCGTGCCATCCGCACCCGAGGTGTCGCCGACCACCCGGACCCGGTCGCCGGGGACGATGGAGCGGCGGCGCAGACGCGACGAGCGCACGCAGGTGACGATCGGCCCGTCGACTGGCGCCTGCCCGTCATCGTCGTGGACGACGACGCGGTAGCGGCCGCGGTCGACGGCCGTGACCATCGCCGTCGGGGCATCCGAATAGTCCGGGCGCTCCTTGGTCCGCGGCCGGGAGCCTTTGCGGTTGGGCCTGGGCCGGTAGTCGTCTTCGGTGAAGTTGTCGTACCGTCTGCCCATGCTCAGCGCTCGCCTGCCAGCATGCCCGACCACAGCTGCGTGAAGTCAGGCATCGTCTTGGCCACCGTGCCGGCGTCGATGACCTCGACGCCGTCGACGCACAGGCCGAGCACCGCTGCGGCCATCACCATCCGGTGATCGTGATACGTCTCGAACTGCCCACCGGACCGTGCCGGGGCGTGGATCGTGAGGGCATCAGCATGTTCGGTCACCTTCGCACCCAGCCTGCCGAGTTCGGCGGCGAGAGCGGCCAGCCGGTCGGTTTCGTGTCCGCGCAGATGCCCGATGCCGCGCAGCCGGCTCTCACCGTCAGCACACGCAGCGACAGCGGCGGTGACGGGGGTGAGCTCGCCGACAGCCGAGAGATCGACGTCGATCGGGGCCACCGCCTCGGGCCCGGTGACGCACAGGGTGCCGTCAGTCAACTCGACCTGGGCGCCGAAGCTCTCAGCCAGGCCGCGGAAGGCATCACCGGCCTGCGTCGTCTCGGCAGGCCAGTGCGGCACGCACACCTGCCCGCCGGTGACGATCGCAGCGGCGAGGAAGGTCGCGGCGTTCGACAGGTCCGGCTCAACCGTGACGGTGAACCCGCGCGGCCGGCCAGGAGCGACCGTCCACTCGTGCTCACCGGTGGCGGAGGCGTCGATGCCGGCCAGACGCATCGTCTCCAGGGTCATCTCGATGTGCGGGCGCGAGGGCACAGCGTCGCCGGTGTGGACGAGGGTGAGCCCGTCGTCGAACAGGCAGCCGGCCAGCAGCAGCCCGGAGACGAACTGGCTGGAGGCCGAGGCGTCGATCTCGATCCGCCCGCCGGCCACGCCGCCGGGGGAGTGCAGGTCGAAGGGCAGCGAAGTCGCACCGGCGGTGATCTCGACGCCGAGGTCGCGCAGCGCGCCGATCATCGTGTCCATCGGCCGCACATAGGCCTGTGCGTCGCCGTCGATGCGCACGCTGCGGCCGGTGGCAGCGGCCAGCGGCGGGATGAAGCGCATGACGGTGCCGGCCAGCCCGCAGTCGACGGTGGCGGCGTCCGCGCCCGAGGCGGCGGTCGGCAGCGGGGTGATCGTCACCTGGCCGTCGGTTGAGCGGTCGACCTCAGCGCCGAGTGCGGTGATCGCTGCGAACATGAGCTCGGTATCACGGCTGATGAGCGGGTTGATGATCGTCGAGGGCTCGGCTGCGACCGCGGCTAAGGCGATGTAGCGGTTGGTCAGGGACTTGGAACCGGGTACTGCGACTGTGGCCCGCACCGGTGCGGTTGCACGCGGGGCGGGCCACAGCGAGACGTCGCGCTGGGTCATCGAGTTCAGCCGAAGTTGACGGCGTCCATCGCCTTGGCGGAGGTCTTCTCGACGTTCTTGCGCAGGTCCTGCGCCGCGTGCTGGACGCGCCAGGCCAGGCCCGGCTTACCGGCGGTGTCGACGCTGGCGATGAGCGCGCCGCCGATCATCGAGGTCTTCGTCAGCAGCGAGACCTGCGAACGCTCCTCCTTCGGAGTCAGCAGCTGCTCACCGATGACGTCGATGAGGTAGGTGCCGACGAGGACCGTGGCGGAGAAGCGCGGGAACTTACCGATCGCCAGCAGCGAACCGGCGGCGACCTGGGCGACACCGGTGGCGCGAGCGGCGAGCTCAGCGTCGATCGGGATGTCAACCTGCTTCTTCACGGCGTTGATGACCGGGGTGATCGAATCGGTTGCGGCCTGCGGATGCTTGATCCGGGAGACGCCGTTGGCGATGTAGGCCGAAGCGAGCATAGGACGGGCGATGAGGCGAACCAGGGACACGGTGGCTTCCTTCCGATTGACGTCGATGAGTCGAGCCTGGCTCAAGCATAGTCGAAGATCAGACCCATGCCATGCGCCGGCGTGCAGATGAGCCGCTGGCTGCCGGCAGCTGGGACTGTGAGCGTGCCGGCAGGCGATTGTGAGACAAGGTGCCTTGTGTAGACGATGTGGCCGGCCGGGGTCAGCTGCGGCGCAGTTGGCTCATGAGCGGGCAGTCGAACGGGTCGCGGGCGGCCAGGCCGACCCGGTTGAGGTAGGCGATGACGATCCCGTAGGAGCGCCACAGGCTCGTCTCGGTGTAGGGGACGTCGAAGCGCTGGCAGGCGTCGCGGACGATGAGGCGGGCCTTGGCCAGGTGCGGGCGCGGCATGGAGGGGAAGAGGTGGTGTTCGACCTGGTAGTTCAGTCCGCCCATGAGCGCGCTGGCCCACCAGCCTCCGGCGATGTTGCGGGAGGTGCGCACCTGCTTGGTGAAGAAGTCGATGCGCTTGGCGTCGTGGGCGAAGACCGGCATGCCCTTGTGGTTGGGGGCGAACGAGGCGCCCATGTAGACGCCGAAGACGGCCAGCTGCACGCCGAGGAAGGCGAACGCCATGCCGATCGGCAGGAAGGCGAAGATGGCGGTGAGCAGGACGGCGAAGCGGGCGGCGATGAGGCCGAGTTCGGTCCAGCGTTGCTTGACCGGTCCGCGGCTGCTGAGGTGCTTGAGTCCCTGGAAGTGCAGGTTGATGCCCTCGAGGGTGAGCAGAGGGAAGAACGCCCAGCCCTGGTAGCGGGTGAGCAGGCGGCGCAGCCCGCGTGCCTGGGCGGCGTCTTCGGGCAGGAAGGAGATCGTGTCGACGGCGATGTCGGGGTCTTTGCCGACCCGGTTGGGGTTGGCGTGGTGGCGGGAGTGCTTTGAATCCCACCAGCTGTAGCTCATGCCCACGACACCGCAGCCGAGGAGGCGGGCCAGCCGGTCGTTGGCTGGCCCGGAGGAGAGGATCTGGCGGTGGGCGGCCTCGTGGGAGAGGAATGCCACCTGGGTGAAGACGACGGCAAGGCCGGCGGCGATGAGCAGCTGGAACCACGAGTCGCCAAGCAGGATGAACCCTGCTGCCAGTCCGGCGAAGGCCAGTGTGAGGCCAGCACTGAGCAGCAGGTAGAAGACAGGGGTGCGGGCGAGGAGTCCGTGGGCGCGGATGGTCTGGGAGACCTCGGCGTAGGTGCGGGCAGCAGGCGGGAAGTCCTCAGGCCGCAGATAGCGGCTCGTCCGGGTCGGCTGGACGGCGGTTGGCGGTGGTGTCTGTGCGGCTGGCATGGGCAGGGCTCCTTCGGGTGTGGATGCGGGGATCCGTCAGTGCCCAGGGCAGCCGGCGGAGGAGGGGTGACCGCAGAACGCGGTCAGCGCGGTGATGGGAGGTGGGTATGCATCAGCGGGGCAGGGTCGTCAGACCGCTGCCCCGCTGATGTCAGGAGTCTCAGAGGACGCGCACCGAGGTGGCCTGCGGGCCCTTCGGGGTGCTCTCGGAGGTGTACTCCACCGTCTGGTTCTCCTCGAGGCTGCGGTAACCCGAGCCCTCGATGGCGCTGAAGTGCGCGAACACGTCAGCCGAGCCGTCGGAAGGCTCGATGAAACCGAAGCCCTTTTCAGCGTTGAACCACTTGACGTTGCCTGTAGTCATTGTTTTTCCTCTTTGTGTAGATATGGCCATATTCATGACCGCTTGCTCCATGCCGATTGAAGTGACATGGAAATCTGTGAAATGCACATCACGGCAGAGTTCTGCCTGGGCGCATGTAAATGAGATGAACTGAGAATTATGCTGTCCGGCTTCCGCGAGTCAGAGCCTCTCAACTGCCAGCATATGTGCGGGCAGGAGCAGGTGTGCAGCAAAGGAACGCGGCGAAGGTGCCGCGCAGAGAATGGGGGAAACTGAGATAAGCCAACCGAATCGTCAGTGGCACGTCCGCGAGCTAATCGCAGGTGCCGAGATGAACAACAGCAAACCGATTCATAATCCTTGACGAAATCGGATGTGCCGAAGCGGATATCCCGAATTCATCGGGCTTGAACCGCCTTGGACAAGTTCAACTGTATCAGCAATTCCGGCTCACACGAATTCGCTTGTTGAGAAGGGTGTGAAATCAGAGTGAATGATGGGCGTCTCACCAGGGTCGGGACCGGTGCCGGGATCTGCTCAGGCGACGTGACGAATGGAACCCTGCCGCCGTCTCGGGCACGGAATGATCGAGGGGCCGGATGCGTTGTCGCTCATGAACGATCAACCGTGCACGGTCGGCACGACCAGGCAGGAAGGGGCGATGCGATGCCAGTCATAGAAGCGCAGACGCATAAGCGCGTACTATGGACGGTGATGACGAAACCTCTTGCTCCAGACGCACCCGAGTCCTCACCGCCGGATGAGAACCTCGATGCCGCCCAGGCTGACGAGATCACTGAGACGCCCGAAGAGCAGCATGCGCGGTTTGAGCGCGATGCGCTCGAGTACGTCAACCAGCTGTATGCGGCTGCCCTGCGCATGACGCGCAACCCGGCTGATGCCGAGGACCTCGTGCAGGAAACCTATGTCAAGGCCTACGCGGCCTTCCACCAGTACAAGAAGGGCACGAACCTCAAGGCCTGGCTGTACCGGATCCTGACGAACACCTTCATCAACTCCTACCGCAAGAAGCAGCGCCAGCCGCAGGAGTCCAGCGGTGAGGGGATCGAGGACTGGCAGATCGCACGCGCGGCCAGCCACACCTCATCCGGTGGCCGCTCAGCTGAGCTCGAAGCCCTTGATCACCTGCCGGATTCCGACATCAAGGAAGCGCTGTCGCAGCTGCCGGACGACTTCCGGATGGTCGTGTACTACGCCGATGTCGAAGGTCTGCCGTACAAGGAGATCGCCGAGATCATGGACACGCCGATCGGCACCGTGATGTCGCGTCTGCACCGCGGCCGGCGCCAGCTGCGCGAGATGCTGTCCGACTACGCCCGTGAGCGCGGCTTCGGCGTTGAGAAGGACGGCGACAAGGCTGCTGCCGGGAAGAAGCCGGCGAAGAAGGACACGACTGCGAAGAAGACGACCGAGGAGGTGTCCTCATGAGCGAAGAACCCATCAGCCACACCGGCTGCTGTGACGAGCAGAATCGCCAGAACAGCCTCATGCGGATCTACAACTACCTCGACGGCGAGCTGACGCGCGACGAGATCGACGTCATCAAGGATCACCTGGCCAACTGCTCACAGTGCCAGGACGACTACACCATCGAGGCGCTGCTCAAGGAACTCGTGCGCCGCTCCTGCTGCCAGGATCAGGCACCGGCCGGGCTGGCCGAGCGGATCCGGGCGCGGATCGTCGTCGAGCGCCGCACCTACGTGCGCCGCACGTTCGGCTGAGAGACGGCATGCGAAAGGCGGGGCGGAGATGTGATCTCCGCCCCGCCTTCGCCAATGTCTGAATAGATCAGGTGTTGGGACGCTTGCCGTGGTTGGCCCCACGCTTCTTGCGATCCTTACGCTTGCGAGCGCGCTTGCTTGCCATCTCGGTTCACTCCTTCTTTCGAATCCAGTCTATTTTTCCACACCCGTGCCAGCGGGGCAAAACAGTCCAGGCTGCAGGACGGGCGGTGCGAGGTGTTCAGCGCCCGGCGAGCACGTCGGGCACACCGAGCCAGTCGAACCAGCCGCGGTGGATGACGAGCCAGGCCAGCAGCCCGTAGCCCTCCTGGCTCGGCAGGCCGGTTGACGACGAGGCGATCTCCCGCTGCCACACAGCATGACCGCGCAGGGGAGTGAAGGTGTCGACGTAGGGCACACCTCGGCGATGGGCGACATCAGCGAAGCCTGCGTTGAGATCGGCGATCGACCGGTTCGTCAGCTCCCCGATCGCCGGCGGCGGGCCGACGACGAACGTCGACACCTCAGCAGCCAGGGCCGCATCGAGGATGTTGGCGAGGTTGAGCCGTGACCGGGCGGTCGAGAGCCCGGCATCGATGTCAGCGGTGCCCGGGGCGATGACGAGGCGGTTGTCGGTCTCAGAGGAGAACCGGCGCATCGCCTCTCCGATGCAGCGATCGTGCAGGTCAGCCGAGGTCTCCTCAGGGGCTGCCAGGGTGTAGAAGTTCGCGCTCGGCAGCGCGGGATGCGTGCGGACGGCGACACGGCCGACCCATCCGAGACCACGACCATCGCCGTGGCCGGCAACGAGTTCGCTGCCGGCCACGACGATCGAAGTGGACTTCGGGTTGCTCACGCTTCAGCGCTCGAAGACGCGCTCGATGAGCTCAGCCTGCTCAGCATCGTGGACGAGCTTGAGTCCGGTCGCAGGCGAGGCCGAGGAGGCCCGGGCGACGACGCGGACGTCGCGGCCGAGCACCGGAACCAGGTTGAGTGCCATGAACGGCCAGGCGCCCTGGTTCTCCGGCTCCTCCTGCGCCCAGATGAGCTCGGCGTCGCCGTACTGATCGAGCACCTCGGCGATGGCATCTGCCTCAAGCGGGTAGAGCTGCTCGACGCGCACGATCGCAGTCTTGTCGTCTCCGGCCTTCTTGCGCTTGGCCACCAGATCCCAGTACAGCTTGCCCGAGACCATGATGACGCGGTCGACCTGCTTGGCATCGACGGAGTCATCGGCGATGACCGGCTCGAACTTGCCGGAGGTGAACTGCTCGACCTGGGTGGCCGCGGCCTTGAGGCGCAGCATCGACTTCGGGGTGAAGACGATGAGCGGGCGCTTGTTGGGTGTGTGTGCGTGGCGGCGCAGGAGGTGGAAGTACGATGCGCCGTTCGAGGGCATCGCCACCGTCATGTTGTTCTCCGCGCACAGCTGCAGGTAGCGCTCGATGCGAGCCGAGGAGTGGTCCGGTCCCTGGCCTTCGAAGCCGTGGGGGAGCAGCAGCACGATGCCGCCGTTCTGCGCCCATTTCTGCTCCGAGGACGAGATGTACTCGTCGATGACGGACTGGGCGCCCTGGGCGAAGTCGCCGAACTGTGCCTCCCAGCACACGAGGGCGTCCTTGCGTTCGACTGAGTAGCCGTACTCGAAGCCCATCGCCGCGTATTCGCTCAGCAGCGAGTCGTAGACCCAGAACTTCGCCTGGTCGTCGCTGAGGTTCGACAGCGGCGTCCACTCGTTGCTGTTCTGGTGGTCGATGATGACCGAGTGGCGCTGGGTGAAGGTGCCGCGGCGCGAGTCCTGGCCGGCGAGCCGGACCGGCACGCCCTCCATGAGCAGCGAGCCGAAGGCCAGCAGCTCGGCGAAGCCCCAGTCGATGCCGCCGGAGCGCGACATCTCCTCGCGCTTCTCCAGCAGGCTCTTGAGCTTCTTGTGCACCTCGAAGTCTTCGGGCACCTCGGTGTGGACCGAGCCGATGCGCTCGACGATCTCCTTCGACACAGCCGTCTTGACGGTGTTGTCGGTCTCGAGGTCGTCGGGTCGCTGGTAGCCCTGGGTGAAGGTGGTGTCCTTCTCGGAGCTGTCCTTCTCGGCTTCCTTGGTCTCGGCGAAGGCGGATTCGAGCTTGGACTGGTAGTCCTTGAGCGCTTCCTTCGCCTCGTCCTCGGTGATGCAGCCACGGCCGACGAGCGATTCGGTGTAGAGCTTGCGCACCGAACCCTTCTTCTCGATGAGCGAGTACATCACCGGCTGGGTCATCGACGGGTCGTCGCCCTCGTTGTGTCCGCGGCGGCGGTAGCACACGAGGTCGATGATGACATCGCGGTTGAACTCCTGCCGGTACTCGAACGCCAGCTGGGCGGCGCGGTAGACGGCCTCCGGGTCATCGCCGTTGACGTGCAGCACCGGGGCGCTGATGATCTTGGCGACATCGGTGCAGTAGTACGACGAGCGGGCCGAGGCCGGCGGGGTGGTGAAGCCGACCTGGTTGTTGATGACGACGTGGATCGTGCCGCCGGTGCGGTAGCCGCGCAGCTCCGACAGGTGCAGCGTCTCAGCGACGACGCCCTGGCCGGCGAAAGCGGCATCGCCGTGGACGAGGACCGGCAGTACAGTGAAGCCACCCTCGCCCTGGTCGATGACGTCCTGCTTAGCACGCGTGATGCCCTCGAGCACCGGGTTGACGGTCTCCAGGTGGCTCGGGTTGGCAGCGACCTGCACCTTCGTCGAGTTGCCCGACGGGGAGGTGAAGGAGCCTTCGGCACCGAGGTGGTACTTCACGTCGCCGGAGCCCTGGAAGCTGTCCGGGGCCATGGTGCCGTCGAACTCGCGGAAGATCTGCGTGTAGCTCTTGCCGGCGATGTTGGCCAGCACGTTGAGGCGGCCGCGGTGGGCCATGCCGATGGTGACCTCGTCCATGCCGACATCAGCGGCCTGGTTGAGGACCTCGTCGAGCAGCACGATCGCCGACTCGCCGCCTTCGAGCGAGAAGCGCTTCTGGCCGATGTACTTCGTCTGCAGGAAGGTCTCGAAGGCCTCAGCGGCGTTGAGGCGGCCGAGGATGTGGCCCTGCTCAGCGCGGGTGAGCTCCTCGTGCGGAACCTCCAGGCGCTCCTGGAACCAGCGGCGCTGGGCCGGATCGGAGATGTACATGTATTCGATGCCGGTGGTGCGGCAGTACGAGTCGCGCAGCAGTCCGAGGATGTCGCGCAGCGGCATGATCGGCTTGCCGCCGAATCCGCCGGTCGGGAACATCCGCTCCAGATCCCACAGCGTCAGGCCGTGCTGGTTGATGTCGAGATCCGGGTGCGAGCGCTGCCGGTAGACGAGCGGATCGGTGTTGGCCATGAGGTGGCCGCGGTTGCGGTAGGCGTCGATGAGTTCGATGACGCGGGCGGTCTTGTTGACGTCGTCCTGGTCACCGGTGTCGACATCGGGCACCCAGCGCACCGGCTCGTAGGGCAGGCGCAGCGAGGCGAAGACGTCGTCGTAGAAGCCGTCCTTGCCGAGCAGGTACTCGTGCACGGTGCGCAGGAACTCACCGGAGCCGGCACCCTGGATGACACGGTGGTCATAGGTCGAGGTCAGGGTGAGGATTTTCGAGATCGCCAGGCGGTTGATGGTCTCCTGGCTGGCGCCCTGGTACTCGGCCGGGTAGGTCAGCGCGCCGACGCCGATGATGCAGCCCTGGCCCTTGGTCAAGCGCGGGACTGAGTGCACGGTGCCGATGCCGCCGGGGTTCGTCAGCGAGACGGTGGTGCCGGCGAAGTCGTCAGCGGTGAGCTTGCCTTCGCGGGCACGGTCGACGAGGTCGTCGTAGGCGTCGACGAACTCCTTGAACGACAGCGTCTCGGCCTTCTTGACGTTGGGCACCAGCAGCGAGCGGGTGCCGTCCTTCTTGGGCACGTCGATGGCCAGGCCGAAGTTGATGTGGCCGGGCTTGACCATCACCGGCTTGTCGTCCTGGATGTCGTAGTAGACGTTCTGGTTCGGGTTGGCCTTGAGCGCACGGATGACGGCGTAGCCGATGAGGTGCGTGAACGACACCTTGCCGCCGCGGGTGCGCTTGAGGTGGGAGTTGATGACGATGCGGTTGTCGATGAGCGCCTTGGCCGGCAGCGAACGCACCGAGGTGGCGGTCGGAACCGACAGCGACTCGTCCATGTTCTGGGCGATGAGCTTGGCCGGTCCGCGCAGCTTGACGACCTCGTCCTCGCTGGTCTCGTTGTTCGCCGGCTTCGCTGCCGAGGTGGTCGACCGCTTGCGGGCAGCCGCAGCGGACTTCGACTCCGCCTTCTGGGTCTCCGACTCCGTGACCGAGGGCGTGACACCCTTCTGCTCGGTGGAGCTGATCTGCTTCTCCTTGGCGGGGGCGTCCTTCGCAGCGCCGGTGTCCTGGTGGGCGCTGACGTCGTCGCCGGACCTCTTCTGGATCCTCTTCTCAGATGGCTTCTGCGCAGAGGGCTTCGAACCGCCGCCGGAACCGGCCGATCCGTCGCCGTTCTCGAACTTCTCGAAAAACGGCCACCATGACTTGTCCACTGAGTTCTTGTCCGCCTGGTACTGCTCATACAGCTCTTCGACAAGCCATTCGTTTGACCCGAAGTCTTCGACGCTGCGGGTGCTGGTCTGTTCCGACACGGCGGGAATCGCCCTCTTCCTTATCTGGATATTAGACGGTTTGGCACAATATTAGCGCTTCCGCGCGACAATCTCCCGTCTGAAAGGGACACTGGTGCTATGCGTTTTCTCACGGAACATCCTCCACATGACCTGACGTACTCCGATGTCTTCCTCGTCCCGCGCCGGTCGTCGGTGGCATCGCGTTTCGCAGTCGATCTCTCCACCTCGGACGGCACCGGCACGACGATCCCCTTGATCGCGAGCAATATGACAGCGGTGTCCGGGCGCCGGATGGCTGAGACGATCGCCCGGCGCGGCGGCATGGCCGTCCTGCCGCAGGACATCCCGCTGCCGGTGGCCGCCGCCACGATCGGGTGGATCAAGGAGCGCCATACCGTCTACGAGACCCCGGTGCGCGTGTCGGTCGACGACACGGTGCTCTCAGCCCTGCACCTGCTGCCCAAGCGCGCCCACGGCCACGCCGTGGTCGTCGACGACGACAGCCGCGTGCTCGGCACTGTCTCCCGCTCCTCGCTCACCGGTGTCGACCAGTTCACCTCCGTGCACCGAGTGATGGAGCCGATCGAGGAGCCGGTGCAGGCCTCCCGCCTCGACGACCCCACCCGCGAGGTGCTCGCCGGCGTCTACGAAGAGCTCACCTCCCAGCGGCGGGACTTCGTGCCCGTCGTCGACGGGCAGACCCTCGTCGGCGCGGTGACCGCGCAGTCGATTCTGCGCTGCTCGATCTACACCCCGGCCCTCGATGAGCAGGGCCGTCTGCGCGTAGCCGCCGCCGTCGGCGTCAACGGCGATGTCGCCTCCCGCGCCCAGGCGCTCGTCGCGGCCGGCGCTGACGTCCTCGTCGTCGACACCGCCCACGGACACCAGGAGAAGATGCTCGAGGTGCTGGCCGCCATCAGCGGCCTGGAGCTCGGCGTGCCGATCGTTGCCGGCAACACGGTGACCGCTGACGGCACCCGCGACCTTGTCGAGGCCGGTGCCACCATCGTCAAGGTCGGTGTGGGCCCGGGCGCGATGTGCACCACCCGCATGATGACCGCCGTCGGCCGGCCGCAGTTCTCCGCAGTGGCCGAATGCGCAGCCGCTGCCCGCGAGCTCGGCGCCCACGTGTGGGCAGACGGCGGGGTCAAGCACCCGCGCGATGTCGCCCTGGCACTCGTGGCCGGTGCCTCCCAGGTGATGATCGGCTCGTGGTTCGCCGGCACCCTTGAGAGCCCCGGCGATCTGCTCGTCGACCCCGACGGCCGCCAGTACAAGGAGAGCTTCGGGATGGCCTCAGCTCGCGCCGTGGCCGCCCGCACGCAGAGCGACTCGGCCTTCGACCGCGCCCGCAAGGGCCTGTTCGAAGAGGGCATCTCCTCAGGAAAGATGTTCGTCGACCCGGCCCGGCCCGGTGTCGAGGACCTGCTCGATGAGATCACTTCCGGAGTCCGCTCCTCATGCACGTATGCGGGTGCGCGCACACTCACGGAATTCGCCGAGCGCGCCCAGGTCGGCGTCCAGTCCGCCGCCGGCTACCAGGAGGGCATGCCGGTTCATCACTCCTGGTGAACAGGCTGGCATCCGAGATACTCGCCCCGTACCCGAGGCGGTGCTCGCCGCACATGGCGACCACCGCCTCGGGCGCGGTAAGCTTCTTGCATGACCAGTGACAGTCCCGGCCGGCGTGAAGCCGGCAGCCCCGATCAACCCCGAATACCCGGCATCAGCCCCGCCGCCCGCGACGCCGCCCTGCTGATGCGAAGCTCTCCCCGGCGTGTACGCGCCGCTCACGGTCACCTGGCGGCAGGGGACAGCCGCTGATGGAATGGCTTCTCCTCGCCCTCGCCCTGCTGCTCATCCTCGGCACCGGCGTGTTCGTCGCAGCCGAGTTCTCTCTCCTCACCCTTGACAAGCACACCGTCGATGAGGCCGTCGCACGCGGCGAACCGGGATCGAAATACCTGCGCAAGGGTGTCACACATCTCTCCACACAGCTCTCCGCAGCACAGGTCGGCATCACGATCACGACCCTGCTGACCGGCTATCTCATGGAGCCCTCTCTCGGTGCGCTGCTGCGCGGGCCCCTGCGTGCCCTCGGGCTGCCCGAAGGCGCCTCCGGCAGTATGTCCCTGACGATCGCGCTGCTCATATCGACCCTGCTGTCGATGGTCGTCGGTGAGCTCGTGCCGAAGAACATGGCGATCTCCTCGCCGCTCAAGACCGGCAAGATCTTCGTCCCGCTGCAGTACTTCTTCTCCGTCGCCTTTCGCCCGATCATCGCCGTCCTCAACGGCACGGCGAACAAGGCGCTGCTGGCGATGGGCATCGAACCGCAGGAGGAGGGTTCAGCCGGCCGCTCGGCCGATGAGCTCACGGCACTCGTGCGCCACTCGGCCCAGGAGGGCACGATGAACGAGCAGACCGCCGATCTGCTCACCCGCACGCTCAGCTTCTCCCAACGCACCGCCGAAGACGTCATGACCCCGCGCACACGGATGGTCACCGTCAAACGTGAGACGACTGCTGCTGAGATCGTCGAACTTGCCCGCTCGACCGGATTCTCCCGGTTCCCCGTCACCGGCGAGTCCCGCGACGAGATCGAAGGCGTCGTGCACATCAAGCAGGCCGTGGCCGTACCGCTGGCCAACCGCGCCGATGCCTACGCCGCAGGCCTTATGACCGAGGTCGCCGAGTTCCCCGAGACCCTTGCCCTCGACCCGCTGCTCATGGAGCTGCGCTCGCGCGGCACCCAGATGGCCGTCGTCGTCGACGAATACGGCGGCACCGCCGGTGTCGTGACCTTGGAAGACGTCGTCGAGGAGCTCGTCGGCGAGGTCGTCGACGAACACGACCGGCTCTCGGTGACCGTCCGGCCGGCCCGAGACGGTTCGTGGATCATCCCCGGACGGCTGCGCCCCGATGAGGTCGCCGGCTTCATCGGCGTCGAGATCCCCGAAGACCCCGACTACGAAACGGTGGCAGGCTTCGTGCTCATGGAGCTCGGTCGGATCCCCGAAGTCGGCGACACCGTCCGCATCGAAGACGCCACCCTGACTGTCGAGCGCCTGCACGGCCGGCGCATCGAACGCCTGCGGCTGCGCCCGGACTACTCCACCGTCGAGTGGGATGAGAGCTCCTGGCCGGTCGGAGACTCGAGCGCAGGAGGTCAGCCATGAGCGATTGGCTGGGTCTCGTGTGGCTCGTCGTCCTGCTGCTGGGCAACGCCTTCTTCGTGGCCGCGGAGTTCGGCATCGTCTCGGCCAAGCGCTCGCAGATCGAGCCGAAGGCCGAAGAGGGATCGAAGGCAGCGAAGACGACGCTGTTCGCCATGGAGCACGTCTCGCTCATGCTGGCGATCTGCCAGCTGGGCATCACTGTGTGCTCACTGCTGCTGGGCAATGTCGCAGAACCGGCGATTCACCACCTGCTCGTTGGCCCGATGAGCTTCCTCGGCGTGCCCGAGGCGCTGTCTGGGCTGATCGCCTTCATCATCGCGCTGTCGGTGGTGACGTACCTGCACGTCGTCGTCGGCGAGATGATCCCGAAGAACATCGCGCTCGCCGTCTCCCAGCAGGCGGCCATGCTGCTCGCCCCGCCGCTGGTGGTGCTGGCCCGCATCTTCGGCTTCGTCATCCGCCCGATGAACGCTTTCGCCAACCGGATCCTCAAGCTCATGGGGGTCGAACCGCGCGACGACGTCAACGCCGCCTACACGATCGAGGAAGTGCAGTCGATTGTCGCCGAGTCCCAGCGCGAGGGACTGCTGAGCGATGACACCGGGCTGCTCAAGGGCGCCCTGGAGTTCTCCGACAAGACCATCGGGGACGTCATGGTGCCGATGGACCGTGTCGTCACCGTGGCTGAGGATGTCACACCTGCGCATATCGAGCAGCTGGTCGCCCGCACCGGCTTTTCGCGCTACATCATCCTCGACAGCGACGGGGAGCCCGGCGGCTACATCCACGTCAAGGATGTGCTCTACGCCGACACGGAGGACGACTATGCCTCCGAGATCCCTGATAAGCGCTTCCGTTCGCTGGTGACGCTGCGCGCTGCCGACGAGATCGAGGACTCCCTCGATTCGATGCAGCAGGCAGGACACCACGTCGGCCGGGTGCTCGACGAGAACCATCGCACCGTCGGCATCCTGTTCCTCGAAGACGTCATCGAGGAACTCGTCGGCGAGGTGCACGATGTCATGCAGCGTGCTCCGCGGGTGCGCAGGGTCGACTGATTCTGCGGCGCCTGCACCGGAATCGAGTGAAATAGCAGAAGTGAAACAACAGTGGAGTCGCCAGTCGCCGACGTATGGCCCGGGCGTGACTGAGACGAGGGACAACACAACAGTTCTGTTACATATCGACACGCGTGGCGATGCGCCGACGAAAGAATTTTCGGCGTATGTGCGCCTGATATGAGACCGTGTACGCGCATGCGCGCTGTAATCGGGTGAATCGCCCGCACGGGTGATGCGCGGGTGGCGAGCGACATGACAACTCGTAACATTGTCGTTATAGTGCTGTGACGTGTGGTCGGTCGCCGTGACAACACGGCTGCGGCACAGAGGTGTGACAGCACCACGACAGATTCTGCAGTAGAGACAGTTGGGAGATGAGTAGTGGCACAGGAGCCGACACCATCGGTCGCCATGACTCGCCGCGAACGCCGGGAGCAGGAGAACGCGAACCGCACACGACGTGCATCCTTCCGCATCCCAGGCACCCACCCGAACCGCGCCACCAGCACCGCTGACAGCGCTCTGACCCTGCCTGCCTCCCGCACGCGCAAGGTCGGAGCCGGTGCCGTGGCCTACCGCGGATCCGATGGCTCGCTCGTGCGCTCCTACAAGCGCCGCCGCCTGGCAACTGTCTCGGCCATGGCCTCGGTCTCCGTCGCCGGCAGCGCCATCGCCGCGATGCTGCTCATCGGCAACACCTCCACGCAGGACCAGGTCGCCGCCGGCAGCACCCTCGACGCCGCAGCGACCAACGTCGTCGGAGCCGAATCGGTCCAGACGAACGTCACCTCCGCCGGCAACGAGTCCGGCACCCAGAACTACGCCGGCGGCGTGCCGAGCGCCAAGAAGGATCGCGACGCCGAGGCCGCCTCGCGCTCCGTCACCCGCACCGTGCTGCCCGGCTGCTCCGGTGAAGCACCCTCCGGTGACTACAGCAACGGCCAGGTTCCCGATGACTACCTGTGCGACGTCGGCATCGGCAAGCACAAGCTGCGCGCAGACGCCGCTGTCGCCTTCGCTGAGATGAACGCCGCGTTCAAGGCCGAGACCGGCAAGGACATGGCCATCACCGACTCCTACCGCACGCTCGAGTCCCAGGTCTCGGTCGCCGGCCGCAAGCCCGGCCTGGCCGCCCGCCCCGGCACCTCGATGCACGGCTGGGGTGTGGCCCTCGACTTCGGCGGCGGTGCCGCCAGCGCCTCGGGCGAGCAGTACAACTGGCTCGTCAAGCACGGCAAGGAGTACGGCTGGGAGAACCCCGCCTGGGCGAAGACCTCGAAGTACGAGCCGTGGCACTGGGAGTACGTCCCGGCCCGCGACAAGATCAAGGGCCAGTGACGCACTGAGCCACCGCCGCGTCGCTGCCCGACAGCGCCGCGGCATCGTGGCTCGGCTCACCAGTCACCGGTGCGCGTGACAGCGCACATGAGTGCTAGTATTGTCGAGTTGCCAGCCCGCGTAGCTCAGCGGATAGAGCGTCTGCCTCCGGAGCAGAAGGTCGTAGGTTCGAATCCTGTCGCGGGCGCGACATCAGGCCCGTCACCTGGAAATCCAGGTGGCGGGCCTGCTTCGTCCCCGCTGCCTGTCAGCTGCTGGCAGGACATGTCGCCCCGCTCACACCGATACCGAATAGCGGGCCTCAAGTCGCTTAGCCACGGGCAAGGTAATACGCTAAGCACGTGACTCCCGAACAGCTCAAAGAAGCCATCCGCTCTGCCATCGGCCAGCTGAACATGCAGCACGGCTACGCCATCGAAGCACCCGCCCGACTCGTCGTCGAGCGACCGAAGAACCGCGCCCACGGCGACTGGTCTTCCAACGTGGCACTGCAGACGGCGAAGAAGGCCGGGCTCAACCCACGGGATCTGGCCACCGAGATCGCCGAGGTGCTGGCGGCCGATGAGGGCATCGACACCGCCGAGGTGGCCGGCCCGGGATTCATCAACATCCCCTTGGCAGCCGGTGCCGCCGGTGCGCTGGCTGCTGACATCGTCACCGCCGGTGACGACTACGGCCGCACCAAGACGCTTGCCGGTCACATCATCAATATGGAGTTCGTCTCCGCCAACCCGACCGGCCCTCTGCACCTCGGCCACACCCGCTGGGCAGCCCTTGGCGATGCGATCGCCCGCGTGCTCGCCGCTGCTGGCGCGAACGTCACCGCCGAGTACTACATCAACGACGCCGGCGCCCAGATGGACGTCTTCGCCGACTCCGTCGTCGCCCGCATGCTCGGCCGCAACGTGCCTGCTGGAGGCTACCCCGGCGGCTACGTCACCGAGATCGCCGAGACCATCGCCGCCCAGGACCCGGAGCTCACCGCCGAGGTCAAGGCCACCGCACAGGTGCCCGAATCCGACCCTGAGGAACCGGCACCGGCCGTCATCCCCGATGACGTGCGCGCCCGCCTGCGCGCCCGCGCCTACGAACTGCAGATGGCCGACATCCGCGACACACTCGCCGACTTCGACGTCAGCTTCGACGTGTGGTTCTCCGAAGCCAGCCTGCACAACTCCAACGCCGTGACCGAGGCGGTCAACCGGCTGCGCGAACAGGGCCACGTCTACGACGAGGGCGGGGCGGTCTGGCTGCGCACCACCGAGTTCGGCGACGACAAGGACCGCGTGCTCATCCGCGCTGACGGCAACCCCACCTACTTCGCCGCCGACGCCGCGTACTATCTGGATAAGAAGGACCGCGGCTTCATCGAAAAGATCTACCTCCTCGGCGCCGACCACCACGGCTACGTCGGCCGGCTCAAGGCGATCGCAGCAGCTGCCGGCGATGACCCCGAGAAGAACATCGAGGTGCTCATCGGCCAGCTCATCAAGGTCAACGGCGCCAAGCTGTCCAAGCGCGCCGGCAACATCATCGAGCTGCGCGACATCATCAACTGGCTCGGCCGCGATGCCGTGCGCTACTCACTGGCCCGCCAGCCGGCCGACTCGCCGCTGACCCTGGACCCCGAGGTGCTGCGCAGCGCCAGCAACGACAACCCGGTCTACTACGTCCAGTACGCCCACGCCCGCTCGCAGTCGGTCGCCCGCAACGCCGAGGCCGCCGGCATCACCACCGAGGCCTTCGACGCCTCAACACTGGCGCATGCCACCGAGGCAGCACTGTTGGCCGCCCTGGCCGACTTCCCGCGTGTCGTCGCCCAGGCCGCTGAGCTGCGCGAACCCCACCGGGTGGCCCGCTACCTCGAAAGCCTCGCCGGCACCTTCCACAAGTGGTACGACAGCTGCCGTGTCACCCCGCGCGCCGGTGAGGACATCGAACCGGTTCACTCCTCGCGCCTGGTCCTCGACCTCGCGACCGCGACCGTGCTGCGCAACGGCCTGCGCCTGCTCGGCGTCAGCGCCCCGGAGCGGATGTAATGCCAGCCCATATCGCCGGCATCCTGCATGCCACCCCACCACCGGTGTGGCTGCCGTACCCCAATGACGTCAATGCGCTCATGCCCTCGCTGTGGTCGCGCAGCGTTGACAAGACCCCAGGCGGCGAGCTCACCATCGCCGGTCACCGCGTCACTGAGCTCGCCGAGACGTACGGCTCACCGCTGTACGTCCTCGACGTCGCCGACCTCAAGCACCGGGCCGCTGACTTCGTCACCGCCTTCTCCGAGGCGTTCGCCGCGATCGGCACCGAGGCGAAGGCCTACTACGCCGGCAAGTCCTTCCTGTGCACCGCTGTCGCCGACTGGGTCGCAGGCGAAGGAATGGGCATCGACACCTGCACCCTCGGCGAGCTCATGGTTGCCCACCGCGCCGGCGTCGACCCGCGCACCGTCGGGCTGCACGGCAACAACAAATCCGATGAGGAGATCGCCTTCGCCCTCGACTGGGGGATCGGCCGCATCGTGCTCGACTCCTTCGACGAGATCCCGCGGGTCGCCGCTGCCGCCCGCGCCCGAGGTGTCCGCGCCCCGGTCATGCTGCGCGTCACCGTCGGCGTCGAAGCCCACACCCATGACTTCATCGCCACCGCACACGAGGACCAGAAGTTCGGCCTGTCCCTGCACAGCGGTGACGCCTTCGACGCCGCGCAGCGGATCGCTGCCAGCGAGGACCTCGACTTCATCGGCCTGCACAGCCACATCGGCTCGCAGATCTTCGAATCCTCCGGCTTCGACATCGCCGCCACCCGGATCATCGAGCTGCGCGCCCGCATCCTCGACGAACTCGGCATCGACCTGCCCGAGGTCGACCTCGGCGGCGGCTTCGGCATCCGCTACACCTCCCAGGACACCCCGCTGACCTTCACCGAGATGGCCAGACGGCTCGCCTCCGTCGTCGCCTCCGCTTGTGAGGCCACCGGCTCGACGCTGCCGGCGGTGTCCTTCGAGCCGGGCCGGGCGATCTCCGGGCCGTCGATCTTCACCCTCTACACCGTCGGCAGCACCAAGGTCGTCGAAACCGGGTCAGGGGAGCGGCTCTACGTCGCTGTCGACGGCGGCATGAGCGACAACATCCGGACCGCCCTCTACGACGCCGACTACTCCTGCACCCTGGCCAACCGCGACTCCGCCAGCGAACCGGCAGTCGTGCGCGTCGTCGGCAAGCACTGCGAAAGCGGCGACATCATCGTCCGCGACGAATACCTGCCCAATGACGTCACCCGCGGCGACCTCATCGCCGTCCCGGACACCGGCGCCTACTGCCGGTCGCTGTCATCGAACTACAACCACGTCCCGCGCCCAGGTGTGCTTGCCGTCGACGGTGAGCAGCTCGGCTGGGTCGTCCGACCCGAATCCCACGCCGACATCCTCGCCTGGGACACCGGCTTCAGCCCGTCGGCCGCTGACGCAGACGTCCAGGCACCCGAGTCTACTGACGAGCTCGCGCCCCACGAAAGAAGGAGCACCACACGATGAAACCCCTCAAGGTTGCCATGCTCGGCTGCGGTGTCGTCGGCACCGAAGTCGCCACCCGCATCCTCGGCAACGCGGCCGACCTCGAAGCCCGCATCGGCGCCCCGCTGGAGATCTCGGCTGTCGCCGTGCGCGACGCCGGCAAGGACCGCCCCGGCATCCCGTCCGAGCTGCTCACCACCGACACCGCTGCCGCCATCGAAGGAGCCGACATCGTCGTCGAGCTCATGGGCGGCCACGAACCGGCCCGCGAACTCATCCTCACAGCCCTGCGCTCCGGCGCCTCGGTCGTGACGGCGAACAAGGCGCTGCTGGCCAGCGACTACTCCGAGCTGCTCGCCGCCGCCGAAGACGCTGAAGTGCGCCTGGAGCACGAGGCCGCTGTCGCCGGTGCGATCCCGATCATCCGCCCGGTCGTCAACTCGCTGGCCGGTGACCGCATCACCCGCGTGCTCGGCATCGTCAACGGCACGACGAACTACATCCTCGACCAAATGGAGAAGGAGGGCTGGGACTTCGACCACGCCCTGGCCACCGCCCAGGAACTCGGGTACGCCGAAGCTGATCCGACTGCCGACATCGGCGGCCACGACGCAGCCGCCAAGGCCGCGATCCTAGCCTCTCTTGCCTTCCACACCCGCGTGAGCATAGACGACGTCCATGTCGAGGGCATCACCGGCGTCACCGCCGACATGGTCGAGACCGCCTCCGCGCAGGGCTTCACCATCAAGCTGCTGGCGATCTGCGAAACCATCGAAGACTCACCGGCCGGCCCAGGCGTCTCCGCCCGCGTCTACCCGGCACTGCTGCCCAAGGACCACGCGCTGGCCAGCGTCGGCGGGGCGTTCAACGCTGTCTTCGTTGAAGCCGAAGCCGCAGGCTCGCTGATGTTCTACGGCCAGGGTGCTGGCGGCGCACCGACCGCCTCGGCAGTCCTGGGCGACATCGTCTCGACCGCACGCCGCAAGGTCCTCGGCGGCACCGGCCAGGCCCGCCGTTCGATCGGCAACCGGCTGCCGGTCCTGCCGATCTCCGCGATCCGCACCCGCTACCAGATCACCTTCGACGTCTTCGACCGCCCGGGTGTTCTCGCCCAGATCTCGCAGGTCTTCGCCGAGGAGGGCACCTCGATCGAGCTCATGCAGCAGACCCAGCTCGAGCCCACCGACGACGACGCCCCGCAGCGCGCCAAGCTCGTCATCGCCACCCATGCGGGCACCGATGCCGCGCTGGCCAAAACGGTCGAGCGCGCCGTCGCCCTCGACGCCGTCAACGAGCTCAAGTCCGTCCTGCGCATCGAAGGCCACTGAGCCGGGCCCACCGGCACACCACCATCCCGTGAAGGAGACCCCATGACCGCTGCCCACCGCCACCAGTGGCAGGGCGTCATCGAGGAGTACCGCGACTTCCTCGACATCGCCGCCGAATCCCGCGCCGTCACCCTCGGCGAGGGCGGCACCCCGCTCATCCACGCCGAGAAGCTCTCCGAGCGCACCGGCGCCGAGGTGTGGGTCAAGTACGAGGGCATGAACCCGACCGGGTCGTTCAAGGACCGCGGCATGACGATGGCGATCTCGAAGGCCCTCGCCTACGGCGCCAAGGCCGTCATCTGCGCCTCGACCGGCAACACCTCGGCATCGGCGGCCGCCTATGCGACGAAGGCCGGGCTGACGTGTGCGGTGCTCGTGCCGGCCGGCAAGATCGCAGTCGGCAAGATGAGCCAGGCCGTCGCCCACGGTGCCGAGCTGCTCGAAGTCGACGGCAACTTCGATGACTGCCTGACCCTGTGCCGTAAGCTCTCAGAGGCCTACCCGGTCCACCTCGTCAACTCGGTCAACCCCGACCGTATCGAGGGCCAGAAGACCGCTTCTTTCGAGATCGTCGACGCTCTCGGCGACGCCCCGGACATCCATGTGCTGCCCGTCGGCAACGCCGGCAACATCACCGCCTACTGGAAGGGCTACCGCGAATACGCCGCCGCCGGTCTGGCGACTGCGACCCCGCGTATGTGGGGCTTCCAGGCCGCCGGCGCCGCCCCGCTCGTCAAGGGCCATCCGGTCGATGACCCGGAGACCGTCGCGACCGCCATCCGGATCGGCAACCCCGCCTCGTGGGATCAGGCGATCGCCGCGCGCGAGGAATCCGGCGGCGTCATCAAGGCCGTCACCGACGAGGAGATCCTCGCTGCCCACCGGCTGCTGTCCTCGACCGAGGGCATCTTCGTCGAACCCGGTTCCGCCGCCTCGATCGCAGGCCTCCTGCAGCAGGCTAAGGCCGGTGAGATCCCGGCCGGTGCGCGCATCGTGTGCACCGTGACCGGACACGGGCTCAAGGATCCGCAGTGGGCGCTGCACACCGCTGACGGCTCCGATCTGACTCCCACCCGGGTGCCGGTCGATGCGGTCTCGGCTGCCCGCGAGCTCGGACTCGAGGACGCGTGATGACGAGCACCGCACCGGTCGCCCCGCAGGCCGTCGCCGAGGTCGAGGTCACCGTGCCTGCCACCTCGGCCAACCTCGGGGCCGGGTATGACAGCTTCGGCATCGCGCTTGACATCCGCGACACCGTCCGCGCCCGCCTGCACGACGGGCCGGTCGATCCCAGCGACTGCGTGCGCATCACCGGTGAGGGCGCCGGGGTGGTCCCGACAGATCAGGACCACCTCATCCTGCGGGTCATGCGCGAGGTGCTCGCCGCCCGCGGTGTTGAGACCGCTGACCGGATCAGCCTGGAGTGCGACAACGTCATCGCCCACTCCCGCGGGATGGGCTCCTCGGCCGCTGCCGTCGTCGCCGGTATCGCGATCGCCGATGCGGCCAGCGCCTTCGCCGGGCTGCCGGCACCCTCACCCGAGGAGAAGCTCGCCTGGGCCACGCACTTCGAAGGCCACCCCGACAACGCCGCCCCGGCGATCTTCGGCGGGGTCACCGTTTCCTACTCCGACGGCCACGGCCAGGCCCGCTCGGTCTCCGTGCCCGTCGCCGAAGATATCTCAGCGGTGCTCATCGTCCCCGATGAGCGGCTCGACACCTCGGTGGCGCGTTCGCTGCTGCCCGAGACCGTCCCGCACGCCGATGCCGCAGCCAACGCCGCGATCGCCGGCCTGTTCGTCTACGCCATCGGCCATGACCCCTCGCTGCTGTTCGACGCCACCGTCGACCGGCTGCACCAGAACTACCGCCGCCCGGCAATGACCGCCTCGCTCGAACGCGTCGATGCGCTGCGCGCCGCCGGGCTGGCCGCCGTCGTCTCCGGTGCCGGGCCGACCGTGCTCGTGCTCGGATCCGATGACGATCTCGCCGCTCAGGTGGGCGAGGTGCTCACCGGCGACTCCGCCCGCATCGTCCCGGCGGCCATCGCCGAAACCGGCGTCGAGGTCATGACGACCGACTGCCGGCTGCGCACCTGACCTGCCCGCAGACGCAGCCAGACACCCGGGACCGGGTCGAACCGCCTCGGCGACGGCGACAAGCTGGGCGGAAATTAGCGCAACGGGCGTCAACGCGCTAGGCTAGAGGCGTTCCCCAGCATTCTTCGCTTCACCGGCACCTCCATGTGATCGTGCCCCGCGACTCAGGTGGGAACGCTCTTCGTACCGCGCCGTCTCTGGCGTCCGAGGTACTTCATTTTGTGAATGCACGCAATCGTGCGTGTGGTCCGTCGCTGCAGCTCTGTGTTCATGCAGCTGCAGCCGAACGAGGGAGAAGGAACCTTCGTGTCAGAAAGCAATCTCACTGCTCTGCGTCTGCCCCAGCTTCAGGAAATGGCCGCGGGTCTCAACATCAAGGGATACCGTCGCCTGCGCAAGGGGGATCTCATCGCCGCTATCGAGAGCAGGACGTCGAGCCAGGCAGCAGCCAGCTCGGCACCCGCTGCCGCAGCTCCGGCTGCGCAGGAGCAGCCTGCGGCCCAGTCCGCACCCCAGTCAGATCAGCAGCAGGACTCTGCTGCCCAGGCGGCACAGACCCGCCAGTCCCAGCCCGAACAGCCCGCCCAGCAGCAGGCTGAGAAGCCCCGTCACGACGAGCAGGCCGATGCGCAGCAGCGCGACGACCAGCGCGGTGACGCTCAGCAGGATCAGGGCGAGTCCCGCGACTCCGAGTCGTCCCAGGACGACGAGGGCGGCTCGCGCCGTCGCGGCGGCCGCCGTGACCGCGGTGACCGTCAGAACCGCGGCGACCAGGACGGACGCGGCGATCGCAACGACCGTCAGGATCGCGGCGACCGCAACGATCGCGGACGCGGTGGCGACAAGAATTCCGACAACCGCAGCAACGACAACCGCGGTGGTCGCGACGACAACCGCAACCGCGATGACAACCGCGGCGGACGCGACGACAACAACCGTCGCGGCAACCGCGGACGCAACCGCGACCGCAAGCGCCGCGGACGCGGAGACGGCGACGATCAGGATCTGCGTCCCGATGACGTGCTCATCCCGGTCGGCGGCATCCTCGATGTCCACGACAACTACGCCTTCCTGCGCACCTCCGGTTACCTGCCCGGTCAGAACGACGTCTACGTCTCCGCTGGCATGGTCAAGAAGAACGGTCTGCGCAAGGGTGACGCCGTCGTCGGTGCGATCAAGCAGCCGCGCGAGGGCGATCAGCGCTCCAAGCGCCGCGAGAAGTTCGATGCGCTCGTCCGCCTCGACTCCGTCAACGGCCTGAGCATCGAAGACGCCAAGCGCCGCGTCGACTTCTCCAAGCTCACCCCGCTGTACCCGCAGGACCGCCTGCGCCTGGAGACGACCTCGAAGCTCATCTCCACTCGCGTCATCGACCTCGTCTCGCCGATCGGCAAGGGACAGCGCGGCCTCATCGTCGCCCCGCCCAAGGCCGGCAAGACGACAGTCATGCAGCAGATCGCCAACGCCATCGCCGAGAACAACCCCGAGGTCCACCTCATGGTCGTCCTCGTCGACGAGCGCCCTGAGGAAGTCACCGACATGCAGCGCGCGGTCAAGGGCGAGGTCATCGCCTCGACATTCGACCGCCCGGCCGACGACCACACGACGATCGCCGAACTGGCCATCGAACGCGCCAAGCGCCTCGTCGAGATGGGCCAGGACGTCGTCGTGCTGCTGGACAACATCACCCGCCTCGGCCGTGCCTACAACCTCGCACAGCCGGCCTCAGGCCGGATCCTCTCCGGTGGTGTCGACGCCAATGCGCTCTACCCGCCGAAGAAGTTCTTCGGTGCCGCCCGCAACATCGAAGGCGGCGGCTCGCTCACCATCCTCGCCACCGCTCTCGTCGAGACCGGCTCGAAGATGGACGAAGTGATCTTCGAAGAGTTCAAGGGCACCGGCAACATGGAGCTGCGCCTGAGCCGCCACCTGGCAGACAAGCGCATCTTCCCGGCTGTCGACGTCAACTCCTCGGGCACCCGCCGCGAAGAGAACCTCATGAGCCCCGAAGAGCGCAAGGTCATGTGGAAGCTGCGCCGCGTCCTCTCCGGCCTCGAACAGCAGCAGGCGCTCGAGCTGCTCATCTCGAAGATGAAGGAGACCGGCTCGAACGCCGAGTTCCTCTTCCAGGTGCAGAAGACCACGCCGCTGCCGAAGTCGGCGGCTGACGACAACTGACCGGCTGGCCCACCTGCATGAGTGAGACCGCCGACACGGCAGCCGATATCGACTCGCTGCGCCAGATGGTGCACATGCTCCGTGATGAGCATGCGCGCATCGAGCAGGAGCTGGCCGATCCCGAGGTGCACGCCAACCCGGGCACAGCCCGCCGGCTGACCCGCCGATACGCCGAGCTCGAGAAGGTCGTGTCCTGCTGGGGCGATCTCATCGCCGCCCAGGAGGACCTGGAGGCCTGCCGCGAACTCGCCGACGACGATCCCGGCTTCGCCCAGGAGATCCCCGCGCTCGAAGAGCAGCGCGCGGAGCTCCTGGGCGTGCTGCGGGATCTGCTCGTGCCCCGCGACCCGGACGACGACCGTGATGCGCTCGTCGAGATCAAAGCAGGGGAGGGCGGCGAGGAGTCCGCGCTGTTTGCCTCCGATCTGCTGCGGATGTACCAGCGGTGGGCCGATAGGCGCGGCTGGTCGACCGAGGTCATCGACACCACACCCTCAGACCTCGGCGGCTGCAAAGACGTCACCCTGGCCGTCAAGGCCAAGGACGAAGGCGCCTTCGGGTGGCTGAAGTTCGAAGGCGGTGTCCACCGCGTCCAGCGCGTGCCGGTGACCGAATCGCAGGGCCGCATCCACACCTCGGCCGCCGGAGTCATCGTCTTCCCCGACGTCGACGAACCCGACGAGGTCCAGATCAACGACGCCGATCTGCGCATCGACGTCTACCGCTCATCCGGACCCGGCGGCCAGTCGGTCAACACAACCGACTCGGCTGTGCGCATCACGCACGTGCCCACCGGCATCGTCGCCAGCTGCCAGAACGAGAAGTCCCAGCTGCAGAACAAGGCCGCCGCCCTGCGCATCCTGCGCGCCCGGCTGCTGGCCGCCCAGGCCGCCGAAGCCGCCGCAGAGGCCGACGACCGGCGCCGCTCACAGGTGCGCACCGTCGACCGCTCCGAGCGGATCCGCACCTACAACTTCCCCGAGAACCGGATCGCCGACCACCGCACCGGCTACAAGGCCCACAACCTCGACCAGGTGCTCGCCGGCGACCTCGATGCCGTCGTCGAATCCTGCCGCGCACTCGACCGCGCCCAGCGGCTTGAGGAGGCGCAGTAAGCGTGAATCCGGCCGCCGACACGGCTGGTGCGCAGCCGGCTGATGCGCTCATCGCCGCCGCCCGCGCCCGGCTGGCTGACGCCGGCATCGACACCCCCGGCACCGACGCCCGCCTGCTGCTGGCCCACGTTCTCGGGATCACCCATAAGGAGCTGTCACTGAAGCTGCTGCGCGGCTTTGAGGTGCCCGCTGACCAGGTGACCGACTTCGAGGACTGCCTGGCCCGCCGGGCCGCTCGCGAACCCCTCCAGCACATCACCGGCTCCACCGGCTTCCGCCATCTCGCCCTCCGCCTCGGGCCCGGCGTCTTCATCCCGCGCCCTGAGAGCGAACTCCTCATCGACCCAGCCATCGCCCATGCCGCGGCCCTGCGCTCCGGCGACGAACACACCGGCAACGGGCGGGCGCACGTCATCCGGATCCTCGACATGTGCACCGGCACTGGGGCACTGGCTCTGGCCGCAGCCACCGAGATCCCCGGAAGCGAGGTCCACGCCGTCGAGCTCTCCGCCGAAGCCTGCCGGTGGGCCGAGCGCAATATCGCCGCCACCGCCGAGGCGGTCGCTGCCGCCGGCTCGACCGTCACCCTCCATTCAGGTGACGTCACCGACGTCGTGCCTGGGCTCGGGCCCTTCGACATCGTCGTGACGAACCCGCCGTACGTGCCCGAGACCAACCAGCCCGACATCCCCGAAGTCACCGGCTACGACCCGGCCATCGCCCTCTACGGCGGGGGAGCAGACGGGATGGAGACACCGGCACAGATCATCGCGCTGGCTGCTGAGGCGCTGCGCTCCGGCGGGCTGCTCGTCATCGAACACGATGAGACGCAGGCCACGGCGATCCAGCAGGCCTGTGCTGCCGCTGGTCTGTCCGGTGCCGCCACGCACACCGACTACACTGGCAGAGACCGTTTCACCACCGCCGAACGCCTGGAAGGGCCGTGAATGTCGCGCACGTTCAGCATCGACAACGATGAGATGAGAGATCTGGTCTTCAGCGAATGCGCCCGGGTCCTCGAATCCGATGGGACCATCGTCATGCCGACCGACACCGTCTACGGCATCGCCGCCGACGCCTTCTCCGCCACCGGCGTCGAGAAGCTGCTCGCAGCCAAGGGCCGTGGCCGCGACATGCCGCCGCCGGTGCTCGTCGGCCAGCGCGAAGTGCTCATGGCGCTTGCCGAGGTGCCGAACACCTCCGTCTTCGAACTCACCAAGCGCTTCTGGCCAGGACCGCTGACGATCATCTGCGGCGCCCAGGCGATGCTCGACTGGGACCTCGGCGACACCCACGGCACTGTCGCTGTGCGGATGCCCGATCACGAGGCGGCCCTCGAACTGCTGCGCAAGACCGGACCGCTCGCGGTCTCCTCTGCCAACACCCACGGCTCACCGGCGGCCGGCAACGCCGCCGAGGCTGAGGAGATGCTCGGCGAGAGCGTCGACATCTACATCGACGGGGGAGAGGTGCCCGGGATCGGCGCCTCGACGATCGTCGACCTCACGCGCACCCCGCCGCGCATCCTGCGCGAGGGCCCGATCTCCGCAGCCGAGCTGCGCGAAGTGCTGCCCGATCTGGTGGACATCGCCGACCCGGCAGCCGAGGAACCGGAGACCACCGCCTCGGGCACGGAAGCAGCTGACGAAACCACGCAGGAGTAATCCCGCGTGCGCGCCTACCTCTTCATCCTCCTCGTCGCAGCGATCGTCTCGTACCTCGTCACTCCGATGGTGCGGCGCATCGCCGAACGCGGACTCATCTTCGCCCCGCTGCGCGCCCGCGACGTCCACTCCGTGCCCACCCCGCGCTTAGGCGGGGTGGCGATCTACGCCGGCCTGCTCGTCGGACTGCTGTTCGCCTCCCAGACCCCGTTCCTCGAGGAGCTGTTCGTCCAGCCCGGGGCGATCATCGGCATCGTCGGGGCGGCGACGATCCTGTGCGCCCTCGGCGTCGTCGACGACATCTGGGACCTCAACTGGATCACCAAGCTCGCCGGGCAGACCCTGGCGGCCGGATTCATGGCCTTCAACGGTGTGACGCTGCTGTCGATCCCCTTCAACTCCGTCATCATCGGCTCCCCGCGGATGTCGATCATCCTCACCGTGCTCGTCGTGCTCATCACCATCAACGCCGTCAACTTCGTCGATGGTCTCGACGGGCTGGCCGCCGGGATCGTGACGATCGGCGGCATCGCATTCTTCGTCTACTCCTACAGCCTTGCTGTCGACACGAGCTCCGACAGCTACGCCAACCTCGCCTCGCTCATCATCTCGCTGCTCGTCGGGGCCTGCCTGGGATTCCTGCCCCACAACTTCAATCCGGCCAGGATCTTCATGGGCGACTCAGGCTCGATGCTCATCGGGCTGCTGCTGGCCGCTTCGACGATCCGGGTGACCGGCCAGGTCGACCCAGCGCTGCTGTCGGATCAGCGCGTCCTCGCCACCTATCTGCCGATCATCCTGCCGGTGGCCGTGATGTTCCTGCCGCTGCTCGACCTCGGGCTGGCAGTCCTGCGGCGGATGTCTGCTGGCAAGTCGCCGTTCTCCGCTGATGCCAAGCATCTGCACCACCGTATGCTCCGGCTCGGGCATTCGCATGCCCGCGCCGTGCTCATCCTGTATCTGTGGACGGCGATCTTCGCTTTCGGCTCGGTGTCGTTCCTCATCGCCACCCCAGCCGTCAACGTGCCCATCATCCTCGGCAGCGTGGCGATCACGCTGTTCCTGACGTTCTACCCGCTGTATGCGCGCCTGCGCGCGAAGGAGGCCATCCGATGACCGACCCGAAGCCCGCCCCGCACGAGCGCCGCGAGACCGAGGTCGACCGGCAGTGGAAGAGCATCTGGCGTGCGCTGCTCATCCGCGGTGCGATCCTCGTTGTCACCGTCACCATCCTCGGCGGGCTGCTCGGCATGCTCTTCGCCGGCCAGCAGGGCCTCAACGGAGCGCTCGTCGGCGGGGGACTGGCCGCGATCTTCCTGCTCATCTCGCTGGTCATCATGTACATCGGCCGCAGCTGGAACCTCACCGTCATCGCCGGTGCGCTCGGCGTGGGCTTCCTGTTCAAGGCCTTCATCTTCATGATCGTCATCTGGCGGATCAAGGACGCCGCCTGGCTCGACGGGACGACGGCGTTCTTCACCATCGTCGCAGCTGTGCTCGGCACCTCGCTCATCGATGCGATCACCGTCACACGTGCGCGTGTGCCGACTGTTGATCCCGAAGCGCGCTGAAATGCCTCCGGACTCACCGATCGCAGCGTGAAACCGCGCAATTCCAGGGCTGTGACCAGGCATGTTGCCGCGGTGGAAAGCCCGAGATCATGCGGATCGGAGCAGGTGCAGGGATCGCCCAGCAATTTGTGAGTTTATTACTGCGATTGGTAGAGTACTCAAGGACCAGGTGCCAGTTCACCGGTCTCCATGATGTGACAATGCCGCTCCACACTCGTGTGCCGGAGCGACTGGTCGGCCTGGTTCTTACCCGCCCGGGCCCGAAATTGGGAGAGTAACCGAAACGTGTCTATCTTCACCGCGGCGAATTCTGTGATTCTGGCAGCAGGGGACGGCGGGTTCCACCCGCCCACGATGCAGGAGTTCTTCCCGCCGGCGATCTTCTTCGAAGGCACGCCATTCGAGTTCAACCGCGTGATGCTCGTGCGGGTCATCGCCGCTGCAGCGCTGTGCATCCTCATGATCGTCGCCGCCAAGCGCGCCAAGCTCGTTCCCTCCCGCGGCCAGTCGATGGCCGAACTCTCCCTTGACTTCGTGCGCAGCAGCATCGCCGAGCAGACCATGGGCAAGGAGCGCGGCCGCAGGTTCCTGCCGCTCATCGCCACCATCTTCTTCATGGTCCTTGCAATGAACCTCACCGGCCTCATCCCGTTCCTCAACCTGGCCGGCACCTCGGTGGTGGGCGTGCCGCTGCTGCTGGCCGTCGTCGTGTACTTCACGTACCACATCGAGGGCATCCGCTCACTCGGTGTCGGAGGCTACCTCAAGAATGCGCTCGTGCTGCCGAACGTCCCGCCGGTCATGCACGTTCTGCTCGTCCCGATCGAATTCCTCACCAAGTTCGTCATCCAGCCGTTCACGCTCACCCTGCGTCTGCTGGCCAACATGCTCGTCGGCCACCTGCTGCTCGTGCTGTGCTTCTCGGCGACCTGGTTCTTCTTCTTCGACGCAGCCCTGGGATTCAAGTTCTTCGGATTCCTCACCCTCTTCGGCGGATTCTTCATGACCGCCCTCAAGCTGCTGGTCTCCGTCCTGCAGGCCTACATCTTCGCGCTGCTGGCAGCGGTCTACATCGACCAGGCCGCTTCCAAGCACTGATCTTTACTGACCTGATTGCAAGACTTGTAACGAAAATCCGTTACGCGTACCGCCCGGTACACAACCGAAAGGAAACATCCAAAGTGGATATTCTCGCTGAAGTCAACGGCTCCATCGCCACTGTCGGCTACGGCCTCGCCGCGATCGGCCCGGGCATCGGCCTTGGCATCGTCATCGGCAAGACCATCGAGGGAACCGCACGTCAGCCTGAGCTCGCCAACGCTCTGCGCGGCAACATGTTCCTCGGCATCGCCCTGATCGAGGCTCTGGCTCTCATCGGCATCGCCACGCCCTTCTTCCTTTGATATCGAGGACTGACTCAATGACTCCGATGATTCTTGCGGCCGAGGGGACACCGAACCCCCTCTTCCCCGCTACCTATGACATCGTCTGGAGTGCGGTGATCTTCCTCATCATCCTCGTGGTGTTCTGGAAGTTTGTTCTGCCGACGTTCAACCGGGTCCTCGACGAACGAGCTGAGAAGATTCAGGGAGGCATCGAAAAGGCCGAACGCGTTCAGGCTGAAGCCGATGCCGCACTCGCTGAATACCAGAAGCAGCTCGCCGACGGCCGTGCCGAGGCAGCGCGCATGCGCTCGGAGGCACAGGAAGACGGCGCTCAGATCATCGCCGAGATGAAGCAGCAGGCCAATGCAGAGGCCGAGCGCATCATCTCCCAGGCAAAAGCACAGATCGAAGCCGAGAAGCAGGCGGCCATGGTCGAACTGCGCGGAGACGTCGGCGGCCTGGCCACCGACCTCGCCTCACGCATCGTCGGTGAGAGCCTCACCGACGACGCCCGTTCGGCCCAGGTGGTCGACCGCTTCATCGCAGATCTCGAAGCAAGCACCCCGGCCCAGTCGGTTAAGGAGTCGTGATGCTGCAGTCGAGCAGGAACTCGCTCAACGATGTGCTGGACGCAGTCGACTCCCGGCTCCAGGGTGCCGCCGGCGCGGCCGCAACCGGACTCGGTGACGGGCTGCTGTCGATCGTCTCCGCAATGGCCGACAGCGCTCAGCTGCGCCGCCTCATGGCAGACGGCGCCATTGCCGAGGAGCGGAAACGCGGTGTGCTTGACACGCTGTTCTCCGGCCGGGTCGACGCAGCCGCACTCGACATCGCCAAGCGCGCCGCCACACTGCACTGGGCTCGCCCTCAGGACAGCGTGACCGCACTGGAGGATGCCGGCGTCACTGCGATCGCGGCACAGGCACAGGCTGAGGGACGCCTCGGCGAGGTCGAGGAGGAGCTGTTCCGCTTCACCCGCCTCATCGAGTCCGATCACGAGCTGGGTTGGGCCTTCGAGTCCGCAGCACCGGCCGAGACGAAGCGCGCACTCGCAGCCAACCTGCTCGACGGCAAGGCCGCGACTGAGACCGTCAAGCTGGCAGCACAGGCTGCTGCACACCCGCGCGGCGCCCGCGTCTCCGAGACGCTCGACCGCTACTCGGAAGTGCTGGCCCGCCGTCAGGCGCGCTCCGTCGCCGAGGTGACGGTCGCCAAGCCGATGAGCGATGAGCAGCAGGAGCGCCTGGCTGCAGCGCTGTCGGCCCACTACGGCCGCGAGCTGGTCCTCAACGTGCATGTGGACCCCGACGTCGTCGGTGGTGTGCGTGTGCAGGTCGGCGACGAAGTGATGAATTCGACGATCTCGAACCGTCTGTCCGACCTTCGCCGTCGCCTGGCAAGCTGATCAACCGCCCGCGCCAAGGGCTACATACACACGTTCAGACAGCGGTCTGCAGAGAAACCGGGTCGCTGCGAGAGAGATTTAAGGAAGCAGGGAAACCAGATGGCGGAACTGACAATTCGTCCGGATGAGATCCGGGACGCCTTGGGGAAGTTCGTTGAGTCGTACAACCCCGAAGGCGGAGACAAGACTGAGGTCGGAAAGGTCGTCACCGCAGGCGACGGCATCGCCAGCGTGTCCGGACTCCCCGGCACCATGGCCAACGAGCTGCTGCGCTTCGAAGACGGCACCCTCGGCCTCGCACAGAACCTCGACGAGCGCGAGATCGGCGTCGTCATCCTCGGTGAGTTCGCCAGCATCGCCGAAGAGCAGCCTGTGTACCGGACCGGCGAGGTCCTCTCGATCCCGGTCGGCGACGGCTTCCTCGGCCGTGTCGTCGACCCGCTCGGCCAGCCGATCGACGGCCTCGGCGACATCGAGTCCGACACCCGCCGGGAGCTCGAGCTCCAGGCTGCCGGCGTCATGGCTCGCCAGGAGGTCCGCGAGCCGCTGCAGACCGGTCTGAAGGCCATCGACGCGATGATCCCGATCGGTCGCGGTCAGCGCCAGCTCATCATCGGTGACCGTAAGACCGGTAAGACCGCTCTTGCGCTCGACACCATCATCAACCAGAAGGCCAACTGGGAGTCCGGCGACCCGAAGAAGCAGGTCCGCTGCATCTACGTCGCCTGTGGTCAGAAGGGCTCGACGATCGCCTCGGTGCGTCGTTCGCTCGAAGAGGCCGGCGCGATGGAGTACACGACCATCGTCGCTTCGCCCGCCTCGGACCCGGCTGGCTTCAAGTACCTCGCTCCGTACTCCGGTTCGGCCATCGGTCAGCACTGGATGTACGAGGGCAAGCACGTCCTCATCGTCTTCGACGACCTGTCGAAGCAGGCTGAGGCCTACCGTGCGATCTCGCTGCTGCTGCGCCGTCCGCCGGGCCGTGAGGCATACCCGGGTGACGTCTTCTACCTCCATTCCCGCCTGCTGGAGCGCTGCGCGAAGCTCTCCGATGAGCTCGGCGGCGGTTCGATGACCGGTCTGCCGATCATCGAGACGAAGGCCAACGACGTCGGCGCGTTCATCCC
The DNA here is from genome assembly GCF_002479565.1 of Brevibacterium sp. UBA7493. Classification (NCBI taxonomy): domain Bacteria; kingdom Bacillati; phylum Actinomycetota; class Actinomycetes; order Micrococcales; family Brevibacteriaceae; genus Brevibacterium; species Brevibacterium sp. UBA7493. The sequence goes on from NZ_DLOD01000014.1 coordinate 119,049, forward strand.
AACCAACGTCATCTCGATCACCGACGGCCAGATCTTCCTGCAGTCGGACCTGTTCAACTCGAACCAGCGTCCGGCCGTCGACGTCGGCGTGTCCGTCTCCCGTGTGGGTGGCGCCGCCCAGACGAAGGCACTCAAGGGTGTCTCCGGCACCCTGAAGATCTCGCTGGCCCAATACCGCTCGCTCGAGGCCTTCGCGATGTTCGCCTCGGACCTCGACGCCGCCACCAAGCGCCAGCTTGCCCGTGGTGCCCGTCTGATGGAGCTGCTCAAGCAGGGCCAGTTCGATCCGATGCCGTTCGAGAAGCAGACTGTGTCCGTGTGGGCCGGCTCCGAGGGCTACCTCGACGATGTCCCGGTTGACGATGTGCTGCGCTTCGAGAAGGAGTTCCACGACTACCTCGAGCGCAAGACCGGTGTCCTCGATGCGATCCGCGAGACGCAGAAGCTCGAAGACGACACTAAGGATGAGCTCACCACTGCCATCAAGGACTTCTCTGACGGCTTCCAGACCTCCGAAGACAGCGGCGTGCATGTCGGCTCCGAAGAGTTCGACTCCGCTGATGACGACGAGGTCCAGCAGGAGCAGATCGTCAAGCAGAAGCGCTGAGCGCGCTTTGCCCATGACGATCGCTAGCGAAAGGAAGTACTGATGGGAGCCCAGCAGAGGGTCTTCAAAGCGAAGATCAACTCCACCAAGTCCTTGAGGAAGATCTTCAAGGCCATGGAGCTCATCGCGGCATCCCGGATTCAGAAGGCCATCGGCCGGGTGAGGGCTGCCAGCCCGTACGCGAACGCACTCACGCGTGCGGTCTCGGCAGTCGCCACCCAGTCCAACGTCGATCACACCCTGACGACTGAGCCGGATGAGATCCGGCGCGCAGCCGTCGTGGTGATCGGCCCGGACCGCGGGTTCGCCGGTGCGTACTCGGCCAACGTCATCCGCGAGGCCGAAGAGCTCATCCGGCTGCTGACCGAGAACGGCAAGGACGTCCACCTCTACTCGGTGGGCCGCAAGGCCGAGACGTACTACACGTTCCGCGACCGCGACCTGAAGAAGTCCTGGACCGGATTCTCCGAGTCCCCGCAGGCCGAACACGCCCGCGAGATCGGCGAGGTCCTGCTCGAGGACTTCGGCACCGCCTTCGAAGAAGACGGCGTCGACGAGATCTTCCTCGTCTACACCCGCTTCAAGTCCAGCGTGACCCAGGAGCCGGAGTACCGGCGCCTGATCCCGCTGGAGGTCGTCGAAGCCGACGATGCTGTCGAGACCGAGCAGGTTTCGCAGTCCGGCGGCCTGCCCGACCGGGACAAGGCCAAAGCCCATGACGAGGTCTTCCCGCTGTACGAGTTCGAGCCCGGCCCGGCAGAGGTGCTCGACGCACTGCTGCCGCGCTACATCGACTCGCGCATCCTCGCGGCACTGCTCAACGCCGCTGCCTCCGAGCAGGCGGCACGTCAGCAGGCCATGAAGACCGCGACCGACAACGCGGACGAACTCATCAAGACCTACACCCGGCTGGCCAACACGGCTCGCCAGGCCGAGATCACCCAGGAAATCTCTGAGATCGTCGGCGGTGCGGATTCCCTCGCGGCATCCGGCGCCGACGACTGATCGGCCACAGAAGAGAGCAGAAGAGAAAGTAGACCATGACTGCCACAGTTACGGAAACCCCGCAGACGCAGGGAACCGCTGGCCGGATCTCCCGCGTCATCGGCCCTGTCGTGGACGTCGAGTTCCCGCTCGACTCCGTGCCAGCGATTTACAACGCTCTGACCACCGAGGTGTCCCTCTCGGAGGGCACCCGCAAGATCACCCTCGAAGTTGAGCTCCAGCTCGGCAACGGCATCGTCCGTGCCATCTCGCTGCAGCCGACCGACGGCCTCGTTCGCGGCCAGGAGGTCATCGACACCGGTGCACCGATCTCGGTGCCAGTCGGCGACGTCACCAAGGGCAAGGTCTTCAACGTCACCGGCGATGTCCTCAACGACTCGATGATCGATGAGCCCTACGAGATCACCGAGCGGTGGCCCATCCACCGCGAGGCGCCGAACTTCGACCAGCTGGAGTCCAAGACCCAGATGTTCGAGACCGGCATCAAGGTCATCGACCTGCTGACCCCGTACGTCCAGGGCGGCAAGATCGGCCTGTTCGGCGGTGCCGGCGTCGGCAAGACCGTCCTCATCCAGGAGATGATCACCCGTGTCGCCCAGGACCACGGCGGTGTCTCCGTGTTCGCCGGTGTCGGTGAGCGCACCCGTGAGGGCAACGACCTCATCATGGAAATGGACGAGTCGGGCGTGCTCGACAAGACCGCTCTGGTCTTCGGCCAGATGGATGAGCCGCCAGGCACCCGTCTGCGCATCGCCCTGACCGGCCTGACGATGGCGGAGTACTTCCGCGACGTCCAGCAGCAGGACGTGCTGCTGTTCATCGACAACATCTTCCGCTTCACCCAGGCAGGCTCCGAGGTCTCGACCCTGCTCGGCCGCATGCCCTCGGCCGTCGGCTACCAGCCGACCCTGGCCGACGAGATGGGCGTCCTGCAGGAGCGCATCACCTCGACCCGCGGTCACTCCATCACCTCGATGCAGGCGATCTACGTTCCGGCCGACGACTACACCGACCCGGCTCCGGCAACGACCTTCGCCCACCTCGACGCGACCACCGAGCTCAGCCGTGACATCGCCTCGCGCGGTCTGTACCCGGCTGTGGACCCGCTGGCTTCGTCCTCTCGCATCCTCGACCCGCTGTACGTGGGCCAGGATCACTACGACGTCGCCACCCAGGTCAAGCAGATCCTGCAGAAGAACAAGGAGCTGCAGGACATCATCGCGATCCTCGGTGTCGACGAGCTCTCCGAAGAGGACAAGCTCACCGTGCACCGCGCACGCCGCATCGAGCAGTTCCTGTCGCAGAATACCTACACCGCTGTCCAGTTCACCGGTGTCGAGGGTTCGACCGTGTCGATCCAGGACACTGTCGAAGGCTTCCGCGGCATCTGCAACGGCGACTTCGACCACATCCCGGAGCAGGCCTTCTTCAACGTCGGCCCGATCGACGATGTGCTGCGCAACTACGACAAGCTCCAGAAGGAGAACTGATCCCTCATGAGCCTGAATGTCACCGTCGTGGCCGCCGACCGGAGCATCTGGTCCGGTGAGGCCAAGCGCGTCGTCGCTCGTACGACCGAAGGTGAGATCGGCATCCTGACCGGCCACGAGCCCGTTCTGGCGATCGTGGCCGGCGGGGAGGTGCGCATTGTGACGGCTGACGACCAGACCGTCCGGGCGCAGGCCGACGGCGGCTTCCTGTCCGTCGAGAACGACAGGGTGAACATCGTCGCCGACCAGGCCGAGCTCGTCTGAAACATCGCATACACTGGTCAACGTGAACCCATCGACCCTGCTGATCATTCTGCTCTCGTTGGTAGGGCTGGCCGTGGTCCTTGTCGTGCTGTTCCTGGTGCGACGACGGGCGATCACGAAGCTTCAGGGCGCGTTCGACTGTTCTATCAGCGTGGGCGAGGATACTCCTCGCCCACGCTGGCGTTTGGGTGTGGCGGTCTTCACGATCAGCTCGCTCGACTGGTACCCGATCTTCAGCCTCACCCGGTCACCGGCGATGAATCTGCCGCGGCAGGACATGGAGATCGTCCGGCGCGAAGAGCCGGATTCCGCTGAGCGCTATGCCGTCATGCCCGGCGCTGTCATCGTCACGGCTGCCTACGGCACCGCAGACGGCTCATCCCATCAGACCCGGCTGGCCCTCGACTACGAGGCGCTGGCCGCTTTGGCCTCCTGGCTCGAATCAGCGCCACCGGGCTACAACCGCACCGTCGGCCGTTTCACCTAGGCGGCCTTGACGTCCTAGACTGATATGTCCTGTGGGGCTGCGCTCCGCAGGACACTTTTCTGCCAGCGCATCATTCGCCCGAGGAGGACCACGCCCATGGAGATCCTGTCCGTCAACGGACCGCACCGGCTCACCGGTGACGTGACCGTGCGCGGGGCGAAGAACAGCATCCTCAAGCTCATGGCCGCCACGCTCCTGGCCCCGGGCCGCTCGGTGATCTCGAACGTGCCGCGCATCCTCGATGTGTCGATCATGACCGAACTGCTGCGCCGCCTCGGCTGCGAGATCGACTACGACCCCGAGGCCGGGGTCATCGACATCGATGTGCCGGAGGAGCCGGGCATCCAGGCCGACTACGAACTCGTGCGCGCCATGCGCGCCTCGATCTGCGTGCTCGGCCCGCTGACCGGGCGGATGCGCGCCGCCCACGTCGCGATGCCCGGTGGTGACGCCATCGGCTCGCGCGGACTCGACATGCATCAGGCCGGGCTCGAGGCGATGGGCGCGAGCGCACACCTCGACCACGGCTACTTCATCGCCGAGGCCCCAGACGGGCTGACCGGCGCCGAGATCCACCTGCCCTTCCCGTCGGTGGGTGCGACCGAGAACCTCCTCATGGCCGCCACGCTGGCCGATGGCACCACGATCATCGACAACGCCGCCAAAGAACCGGAGATCATCGACATCTGCCTCATGCTCCAGGCGATGGGTGCGCAGATCTCCGGCATCGGCACCAAAACGCTGACAATCGAAGGCGTTGATCGCCTGCACCCGGTGAAGCACCGCGTCGTCGGCGACCGTATCGTCGCCGGCTCCTGGGCGTTTGCCGCAGCGATCACCGGTGGGGACATCACCGTGCGCGGCATCGACCCGCAGCTGCTGCCGCACGTCTTCGAGCACCTGCGCGCCGCCGGCGCCGAGGTGTCGGTCCTGTCCGGCAGCGCGGACACAGAGGGACTCGTCGCCGGAATCGCAGCAGCCAACGAGCACGGTGCCCAGGACATGGGCTTTCGGGTCATCGGGCCGCAGCGTCCGCACAGCATTCGCGTTGCCACCCTGCCGTTCCCCGGCTTCCCGACCGACCTGCAGCCCTTCGCCGTGGCCCTCAACGCGATCGCCGACGGAGTCGGGCTGCTGACCGAGAACCTCTTCGAGGCCCGCTGGCGCTTCGTCCACGAGCTCGCACGTCTCGGCGCTGAGATCACCATCGACGGCAACCATGCACTCGTCACCGGTGTCGATTCGCTCTCCGGCGCCGAGGTGGAGGCCTCTGACATCCGCGCCGGTGCCGCGCTCGTCATCGCCGGTCTGGCAGCCGAGGGCCGCACCGAGGTCTCCGGGGTCGATCACATCGACCGCGGCTATGAGGGATTCGTCGAGCAGCTCCAGTCACTGGGTGCAGATGTGCAGCGGGTGGACAAGCCCGAGCCCTTCGACATCGACTCCCTGGCCTGAGCGTCCGCCGTCAGCGTCACCCCGGCAGGGGAGAGCAGCGCTGCAGGGGAGCGGTGCTGCGCCTGACTCAGAACAGCCGTGAGTCGGGGTCATCCATCCCGCGCAGCGCATCGTAATCAAGGACCACGCAGCGGATTCCGCGGTCTTCGGCCAGCGTGCGCGCCTGCGGTTTGATCTCCTGGGCGGCGAACACGCCGGTGACCGGGGCGAGGAGCGGATCGCGATTCATGAGCTCCAGATAGCGGGTGAGCTGCTCGACACCGTCGATCTCCCCGCGGCGCTTGATCTCGACAGCCACGGAGGCACCGTCATCGTCCTTGGCGAGGATGTCGACCGGACCGATGGCGGTCATGTACTCCCGGCGGACGGTCGAGTAGCCGGAGCCGAGGGTCTCGATGTGCTCGGCAAGCAGCTCCTGCAGGTGCGACTCGACGCCGTCCTTGACCAGCCCGGGATCGACACCGAGGTCGGCTGAGATCTCATCGCGGATCTCTGCGATGCTGATGATGAGGTGATCGCCGGTCTTCTGGTGGGTGACGGTCCAGATCTCGGTGATGCCGTGCTCGGCCTGCTCGTCGCTGGGCTCACTGATCGTCGTCGTGCACGGCGGGCTCATCCAGTTGAGAGGCTTGTAGGAGCCGCCGTCGGAATGGACGAGGACGCTGCCATCGGCCTTGAGCATGAGCACCCGGTCTGCCATCGGCAGGTGGGCCGTCAGCCGGCCGGCATAGTCGACACTGCACTTCGCGATCACTAAACGCACGGCATTACTGTACGTGAGACAATGACGCCATGCCACGTTCGTCGTCTTCGCGCCGCGCAAACAAGTGGGCCCGGCCGCACCGCGAGCTGGGTGCGAGCCTGAATTCCGTGCCCCGGGCCACCGAGGGACCTGACGGTACCTGGGTCGTCCAGCAGGTGCGCGGCAGCAGCTCCGGCAAGGTCTACACGTGCCCCGGCTGCCGGCAGGACCTGCCGGCCCGCATTGATCACATCGTCGCCTGGCGCTCCGAAGAGGAGTTCGGCTTCAACACCGGAGTCGGTGCCCGCCGCCACTGGCACAAGGCCTGCTTCCGCAGCCGCCCGCCGCGGTGAACGACTCGGCACCTGAGCGCAAGACAAAGGCGGGGACTCCCATTCGGAAGCCCCCGCCTTCAGTTGTCGGTGTGTGCTCAGCGCAGACGGTTCGAGTTCTGCGACTTGCGGTTGAGCGAACCGCGGTTGCCGCTGCCGGTAGCCGTCGAACCTGACTGGCCGCCTGACTTCGAGGCGTTCGACTGCTGGCCTGCATTCGCCTTCGCGCCGCCCTGAGCGGGCTTGGCACCGGGCTTCTTGGCGCCGGTCTGTGATCCGCCGGACGAACCGTCAGGACGGGTCTTCATCTCCTGCGTCTCGTCCTCGCCGACGACCTCGGCGTCTTCGATGTCCTCGCCATCGCCATCGGCGGAGGCGCTGTCACCATCAGAGGCCTTCTGATCCTTCGCAGACGCGGTCGACGCATCGCCCTTGGCGTCCTCAGCGGCAGTGAGCTCGGCGAGCTCATCATCGGAGGCGATCTTCTCCGTCGGCAGCGCGGCAGCGGCCTCCTGGTCGGACTTGTCCTCGGTGAAATCGACATCGTCGAACAGGCCGGGTGCTGCGAACATCGACCGCAGCTGCTCGAGCTGGGCGGTGATCGTCCGGCGCTGCTTGGTCAGCAGATCGACCTGCGCCTGAGCGGAGGAGACGTTGCGCTTGGCCTCAGCAGCCGACTCCTCGATCGTCGCCTCGGCAGTCGAACGCGCCTCGGAGATGAGATCCTGGGCGCGCTTGCGACCATCAGCGATGATCTTGTCGGCCTTCTCGACCGCTTCCTTGCGGGTGCGCTCGGCACGCTCGGCAGCGGCCTTCGCATCGTCGTCGGCCTTCTTCGCCCGGGCCTGGGCTTCCTCGGTCAGCTTCTTGTGCTCGGCAGCAGCGGTGTCGAAGCGCTCCTTCTCAGCCGTTTCGGCCTTCTGGCGCTTATCGGCCAGCTCCACGTCGAGCTCATCGGCAGCCTTGCGGATCTCCTCATCCTTAGCCTTGGCGGCAGCGAGGATCTCGTCGGCTTCCTTCTTGGCCTTCGCCCGGATGTCAGCGGCATCCTTCTCTGCGTCGGCCCGCAACTGAGCGATCTCGCGCTTGAGCGACTCACGCGACTCCTCGGCTTCGGTCGAGGCGGTCGAGGCCAGTTGCTCGGCTTCGCGCTCGGCCGCGGTCTGGATCTCCTCGGCGCGGGTCTCAGCAGCCTGGATCGTCTCCTCGGCGCGCAGCTCGGCAGCCGAGCTGATCGCCTCGGCCTCGGAGCGGGCGTTGTTGAGGGTGTCGTTGCTCTCGGTGTGCATGCGGGCGCGCTGGCTGGCGGCATCGGCACGCGCCTTGTTGCGGATCGTCTCGGCATCGGCGGTGGCCTGGGCGAGGGTTTCGCGGGCCTGCGACTCGGCGATCTTGAGCAGGTGGTCGATCCGGGAGCCGGGAGGGCCAGCCGCCTCTGCTTTGTCGCTGGCGGCATCCTTGAGCTGCTGCTTCGCCTCGGAAAGCTCTCCGGCGATCTGCAGCTTCGCCCGGTCAGCGCTGATGACCTGAGACCGCGCATCGGACAGGGCCTTGCGCAGGGATTCGATCTCGGTCCGCAGCTGGCCGATGCGCGCATCGACTTCGTTCTTCTCGTAACCGCGCATCGCGGTCCGGAACTCTTCGGGAGGCGTCACAGTCTTCGACTCCGTTTCATTCATTGCGTGGGAATTTCGGGGGCTCACCATCCCACTCTACTCGTCGCGCGCGCCAACATCCGCCCGATGCCGCCATCTGAGCGGTGCAGGTCACACCACTGAGGGAATTCACAGCCGGCAACCCGGAATTCTCGGCAGTTGGGCCCTCGACTAGGCTGGGATCTGTATCACTACGTGTGGACTGCGGAGCCGTGCACAGGACTGCCAGGACGGCCGCATCCGTCGAAGGAGGAATCATGACCGAAGCTGTGATCGTTGCCGGTTCGCGCACCCCGTTGGGACGCATGAGCGGAGCCCTCGGATCGCTGAGCGCAATGGATCTCGGCGCCGAGGCGATCTCCGGGGCGCTCGACCGCGCCGGCGTCAAGCCCGAGGCCGTCGAGTACGTCATCATGGGTCAGGTCCTGCAGGCCGGCTGCGGTCAGGGACCGGCACGCCAGGCCGCCGCCAAGGCCGGCATCCCGATGTCGGTGCCGGCCATCACCATCAACAAGCTGTGCCTCTCCGGCCTCAACGCCATCACCCAGGCCGCCATGCTCGTGCGCGCCGGTGAGTACGAAGTCGTCGTCGCCGGCGGCCAGGAGTCGATGACCAACGCCCCGCACATGCTGGAGAAGTCCCGTGCCGGCTACAAGTACGGCACCGTCAAGGTCCGCGACCACATGGACTACGACGGACTGTGGGACGCCTTCACCGACCAGGCCATGGGCGGTCTGACCGAGGCCGCGAACAAGGGCGAGCGCGAGTTCAGCCGCGAACAGCAGGACGCCTTCGCCGCCCAGTCCCACCAGCGTGCAGCCGCTGCCTGGGACGCTGGTCGCTTCGACGACGAGGTCACCCCGGTGACGATCAAGACGCGCAAGGGCGAGACCACGGTCGACCGCGATGAGGGCGTGCGCCCGGACTCGACGGCTGAGTCAATGGCCAAGCTGCGCCCGGCCTTCAGCAAGGAAGGCACCATCACCGCCGGCAACGCCTCGCAGATCTCCGACGGCGCCTGCGCTGTCGTCGTCATGTCCAAGGAGCGCGCCGAGCGCGAAGGCCTGGAGATCCTCGCCGAGATCCGCGCCCACGCCTGGACCGCGGGCCCCGACTCGACCCTGCAGTACCAGCCCAGCCAGGCGATCAAGGTCGCTGCCGAACGCGAGGGCATCCCGGCTGACGGCTTCGACCTCTACGAGATCAACGAGGCCTTCGCCGCTGTCGGCCTGGCCAGCGCCAAGGATCTGGGCATCAGCGAGGACAAGGTCAACGTCAACGGCGGCGCCGTCGCCCTCGGCCACCCGATCGGCGCTTCCGGTGCACGCGTGGCGCTGACGCTGGCTCTGGAGCTCAAGCGCCGCGGCGGCGGCACCGGTGTCGCAGCCCTGTGCGGTGGCGGGGGACAGGGCGATGCCCTCGTGCTCTCCGTGCCGAAGAACTGATCAGCTGAAATCTGAAGGAGGACCACATGCTTGTCGCATTCTCCGTCGCCCCGACAGGAGACGCCGAGACCGGTTCGATGCACGAGGCCGTCGCCGCTGCGGTGAAGGTCGTGCGCGACTCGGGCCTGCCCAACCGCACCGACTCGATGTTCACCACCATCGAAGGCGAGTGGGATGAGGTGTTCGACGTCGTCAAGCGCGCCACCGACGCCGTGGCCGCCTACGGCCCGCGCGTCTCACTCGTGCTCAAGGCCGACATCCGGCCCGGGCACACCGGTGAGCTGACCGGCAAGCTCGAGCGCCTCGAAAAGGCCCTCGACTCCGAGTGAGGCGCCACCGCCTCGGGAGCGGACACAGCAGGGGCCCGGCACCAGTGCTCACCACTGGTGCCGGGCCCCTGCGGACTCTGCGCCCCCAGCAGGAATCGAACCCGCATCTTCCGGGTAGAAACCGGACGTCGTGATCCTTTGGACCATGGAGGCACTGGACATCTTAGCGCTTGCGCGCCCACCGTGCCCGCCGGGGGCTGGCGGCCAACTGCGGCAGCTGCGGCGTGGTGAGTGGTGTCAGCCTGGGAAAACCGAGAGAGTAGGAACGTGACTCAAGGACCGAACGACACCAGCCTGTCCTCAGGCGTCGCGCCCGCTTTCAGCGACCTCATCAAACGGGTGCGCGATGCGCGCTTTCCGCTGCACACACCCGGCGCCGAGACCGGCCGCAGCCTGCAGCGCAGCCTCGATGACCAGCTGACCGACTACCTGCTGCCGCGGGTCAGCCAAACTGATGCCCCACTGCTCGTCGTCGTCGGCGGCTCGACAGGTGCTGGCAAGTCCACGCTGGTGAACTCGATCGTCGAAGCTGACATCTCCGCCACCGGCGTGCTGCGCCCGACGACCCGCTGGCCGGTCCTCATCCACCATCCTGATGACCAGGAGCACTTCGCCTCCGACCGGATCCTGCCGAGCCTGGAGCGAGTCATCGGCGAATCGACTGACCTGGAGCGTCCGCAGCTGCGGCTCGTCTCCAGCACCAGCGTGCCGCCGGGCCTGGCCCTGCTCGACTCACCGGACATCGACTCCGTCCGCGAGGAGAACCGCACATTGGCCCGCCAGCTTCTCGCGGCCGCCGACCTGTGGCTGTTCGTCACCACCGCCTCCCGCTACGCCGACGCTGTGCCGTGGGAGCTGCTCAAGCAGTCCGCCGAACGCGGCACCGCCGTCTCGATCGTGCTCGACCGCGTGCCGCCGAAGGCCAACCGGGAAGTCCGCCATCACCTCTCTGGGCTGCTCGCCGAGGCGGGGCTGGGCTCAGCGCCGATCTTCACCGTGCCCGAGCTCGTGCTCGTCGATAGCCGGATCCCTGAGGCCGCAGTGTTCCCCGTGCAGTCGTGGATCATGAACCTCGGTCGCAACTCCCGGGCCCGTGACCGGGTCATCGCCCAGACGCTGACCGGAGCGCTGGCGGCCGTGCCGGCCCGCGCGCGCACCCTGGCCGACTACGTTGAAGAGCAGGAATCGGCCCACCAGCGCCTGCAGGAGACCGTCACCCGTGAGTTCGGCAGTGCCCGCGAGGAACTCGCCGAATCACTCGTCGACGGCCGGGTGCTGCGCGGAGAGGTGCTCGCCCGCTGGCAGGATTTCGTGGGCACCGGACAGTTCTTCCGCGGACTCGAACCCACCGTCGCCCGGATCCGCGACCGCATCACCTCTGCGGTGACCGGCAAGCGCGACGCCGCCGAACCGCTCAACCAGGCGATCGAAGACTCTGTGGCGCTTCTCATCCGCGAGCAGGTCGTCACCGCCGTGTCGAACACCGCCCACGCCTGGCAGGCCAATCCCGAAGGCGATGCCCTTGTGAAGGCGAACCCGCAGATGACGCGGGTGCCAGCCGAGTTCGACGCCGATGTCGGGCGGATGGTCGCCCACTGGTCCGATGACGTCAACGAACTCGTCCGCGAAGTCGGGCAGAGCAAGCGCGCCAAGGCCCGCATCCTGTCCTTCGGCGTCAACGGCGTCGGCGCAGTGCTCATGCTCGCCGTGTTCGCCGGCACCGGCGGACTGACCGGAGCCGAGGCCGGTGTCGCCGGCGGCACGGCGCTGGTGGCCGGCAAGCTGCTCGACACGATCTTCGGCGACCAGGCCACCCGCGACCTGGCGCAGATGGCGCGCACCCGGCTCATCGACAGCGCATCCGAACTGCTCGAGCGCTACCGGGCGCCGTTCGACGCGGCCCTGAATGACAGCGAAGTCCCGCCCCGCCAGGCAGGCAATCTGCGCGGCGCCGGCGACCGATTGGAGGAAGCACTGTGAGCGATGCCACGCGCAGCGAGATCGCGACGCTGACAGAGGGCATCAACCGCGCTCTCACCCTGGGACCGCGCAAGATCTCCGACGAGACCCGCGCGGCAGCCACCGAACTGCTGGACAAGGCCGAAGCGCGCCTGAAGCTCGGCGAGGAATCGACCGTCGTCGCCTTTGCCGGCTCCACCGGATCCGGGAAGTCCTCCCTGTTCAACGCGGTGGCCGGTCTGGAGATCGCCGAGGTGGGCGTGCGCCGGCCGACGACCTCGAAGCCGACCGCCTGCGTCTGGGGCGCCGGTGGCGAGGAGATCATGTCCTGGCTCAAGGTGCCGGTGACCAACCGCACCTGGCGCGAAAGCGCCCTCGACGGAGACGACGAGGAGAGCCTGCACGGTCTCGTGCTTCTCGACCTGCCCGACCATGACTCGACCTCAGCTGAGCACCGCGTCGAATCCGACCGGCTCGTCAACCTCGTCGATGTCGTCTTCTGGGTCGTCGACCCGCAGAAGTACGCCGACTTCTCCCTGCACTCGCACTATCTGTCAGAACTGGCAGCCCACGCCTCGTCGATGGTCGTCGTACTCAACCAGGTCGACACGCTCTCAGCAGACGAGCGGGTTGCCTGCAGTGAGCACCTGCAGCAGCTGCTCGCCCACGACGGGTTCGACAACGCCCGCGTCGCCCTGGCCTCAGCTGTGACCCGCGAAGGCGTGCCGGAGCTGCGCCAGATCCTGACCGAGACCGTGCTCGCCCAGGCTGCTGCCTCCGAGCGGCTGCTGACTGACCTCAAGGAGATGGCCGGCCGGATCCGCGGTGAGCTCGGCACCCCGGTCGACCATCCTGAGCAGCTGCAGGGCGCGGACCGGCTCATCGACGCGATGGTCGATGCCGCCGGCGTGCACGCGGTTGCCCAGACTGTCGAAGACGACTACCTGCGCCGGGCCTACAAGAAGACCGGATATCCGCCGCTGGCGATGGCTCAGCGCGGTCAGGCCGACCCGCTCGGCGCCCGCCACGGTGGTGACCGCGAGGATCTCATCCGCGCTGCCGTGCCGGAGACGTCGCGCACCCAGAGCGCACGCGTCAACCTCGCCGCTCACGAACTCGTCGTCGACGCCGTGTCCACACTGCCGATGGCCTGGCAGGCCGATGTCGCCAAGGCGGAGAAGCAGTCGACTGCCGAACTGACCCACACCCTCGATGAGGCGGTCACGGCCGTGCGCATCGAACGGCGTAAGCCCGGCTGGTGGACGTTGGCCGGTGTGCTGCAGAACCTGTTCTTCCTCGCCACTGTCATCGGCGCCCTGTGGCTGGTCATCCAGCTCGTCCTGCTGCTGACCGGTGTCGACGTCACCTCCGGGTCGACGCTGCTGTGGATCATCCCCGGCGCGCTGCTGCTCATCGGCATCACCGGTTCGGTCATCACGAGCCTCGCTGCGGCCTCAGCTCGGCGCAAGGGCGCGAAGGAAGCCGCCGATGACGTTGCCGAACGACTGACGCAGGCGGTCCATTCGGCTGCGGCCAGCTCGTATCTGGCACCGATCACCGGCGTGCTACGCGAGCATCGCGAGGTCTACGACAGCCTGCGCTGAGCATTGGAGACCGGCGCTTGTGGATGCCAGACGTGCATCCACAGGCGCTGAGTCATATCTGGGCTCTCACTGGCCAGGTTGGGAAGAGTGACAGGCAGGTCTCAGCAGAGGCAAGAGAAAGGACCTGCTCATGAAACAAGTCAATTACTTCGTCGGCACTGCAGGCGGTGACTGTCAGACCGGCACCCTCAGCGATGGACGCGTGTGGGCGTCCTTCAGGCTGGCGGTCAACTTCGGGTTCTACGACAACGAGAAAGGGGAGTACCGGGAGATCGACACCTCCTGGTTCGATGTCTCCTGCTACGGCGACCTCGCCCTCCACGTGAACTCATCGGTGCACAAGGGCGATGCCGTCATCGTCGCCGGCCGGCTGCGGATCCGCGAATGGACCGACACGACTGGCACGAAGTCCGGGAAGAACCCGCAGATCATCGCTGAGGCCGTTGGCCACAATCTGCGCTTCGGCACAGCGAACTGGGCTCGCAACACCCGCAGCGGCGCCAAGAGCACGGCAAGCGGCAGCTCCGGCGGTTACGACAGCCTCGGCAGCCCGCCGCCGGCATCGTTTGCAGCCTCAGCGTCGAGCGACGATATCGACGAGACCATGGTTGACACCTCAACAGGGGAGATCCACGACGATCACGCCATGGAGCCGGCCGGGCAGAGCTGAGCACAGGCACGTCATCGGGCAGGTTCGGGGCGTGACTTCGGCGCGCACGGCCTGTCCGGCGACATGCCGGTGAATCTGTGTCGCTTCGGTGAGACGAGTCTGCTCAGTCCGGTTAGAGTAGGACTGTTGTGTGGCACTGACTGAAGGACGACAATGCTTCGACGGTTTCTCGCTGCCGGAACGCTGGCCTGTTCTGCAGCACTCATCAGCGGCTGTTCGCTGCTGAACCAGCAGGCAGCCGAACCGAACCCGGTGCAGACCAAAGAGGTTCCGGCTGTTGTGGACGAAGTCGTCGCCGCACTCAAACCGCTTGAAGGCCGTGACGATGTGCCGAGCACCCAGGAGTTCTTCGACACGATGACCGAAGCCGGGTACAAGCCCGAGCAGCTCGAAGCGACGATCGACGCATCACCCCTGGGAAATGACGTGCCGGCGAAGATGTTTGGCGTCAAGGTCGACGACGGCTGCGTCGTCGGTGAGATCCGCTCCGGCAATATCACCGCCCATCTGGCCAAGCCCACCGAATCGACTGGCACGTGCCTGCTCGGATACGTCGAACGGCCCGAGGGCGTCGACGCGCCCACGGGCGATGAGCGCGATGAGGATTCCGATGACAACGGCGCCGGGCACATGCCAGGTGAGGACATGAACGGTGAGGACACCGAGGAGCCGAGCGAGACCGGCGGTTCCGACGAGGGAACCGGCGACGGCGGCGGTGAAGGCAGCGGTGAAGAGGAAGAGAGCACCGAAGCGCCGCAGCTCGGCGGCTGACCCGCTCCCCAGATGCGCTCGCGCACCGGCTGTAGGGCAGGCGCGGAGGAATGGCCTAGCCATGTGGGAACCGATAGTCTGAGACCACTATGGCCGAATTCATTTACACCATGCATAAGGCGCGCAAGGCGCACGGTGACAAAGTCATTCTCGACGACGTGTCGATGTCGTTCTACCCCGGAGCGAAGATCGGCATGGTCGGCCCGAACGGTGCCGGTAAGTCCACCATCCTCAAGATCATGGCAGGCATCGACCAGCCATCGAACGGCGAAGCCCGCCTCAGCCCCGGATACTCCGTCGGCATCCTGCTCCAGGAGCCGCCGCTGAACGAAGACAAGACCGTCCTCGGCAATGTCGAGGAAGGTGTCGGCGAGATCAAAGCGAAGCTGGACCGCTACAACGAGATCTCCGAAGAGATGGCCAACCCGGATGCCGACTTCGATGCCCTGATGGAGGAGATGGGCAAGCTGCAGGAAGCCATCGACGCAGCTGATGCCTGGGATCTCGACTCCCAGCTCGAACAGGCGATGGACGCACTGCGCTGCCCGCCGCCGGACGCCGACGTCAAGGTCCTCTCCGGCGGTGAGCGCCGCCGTGTGGCACTGTGCAAGCTGCTGCTGGAGAAGCCCGACCTGCTGCTGCTCGACGAGCCGACCAACCACCTCGACGCCGAGTCGGTGCTGTGGCTCGAACAGCACCTCAAGACCTACCCCGGCGCCGTCATCGCCATCACCCACGATAGGTACTTCCTCGACCACGTCGCCGAATGGATCGCCGAAGTCGACCGCGGCCACCTGTACCCCTACGAGGGCAACTACTCCACCTACCTGGAGAAGAAACAGGAGCGCCTCAAGGTCCAGGGCAAGAAGGACGCCAAGCTGCAGAAGCGCCTGAAGGACGAACTCGAATGGGTCCGCTCGAACGCCAAGGCCCGCCAGACGAAGTCCAAGGCCCGCCTCGCTCGCTACGAAGAGATGGCAGCTGAAGCGGAGAAGACCCGCAAGCTCGACTTCGAAGAGATCCAGATCCCGCCCGGCCCGCGCCTGGGCGACATCGTCATAGAAGCCAAGGACCTGCAGAAGGGCTTCGGCGACCGTACGCTCATCGACGGCCTGTCGTTCTCGCTGCCGCGCAACGGCATCGTCGGCGTCATCGGCCCCAACGGCGTCGGCAAGACAACGCTGTTCAAGACGATCGTCGGACTCGAAGAGCTCGACGGGGGAGACCTCAAGGTCGGCGACACCGTCGAAATCTCCTACGTCGACCAGTCCCGCGGCGGCATCGATCCGGAGAAGAGCCTGTGGGAGGTCGTCTCCGACGGACTCGACTTCATCCAGGTCGGCAATGTCGAGATGCCGTCGCGTGCCTACGTCTCCGCGTTCGGCTTCAAGGGACCCGACCAGCAGAAGAAGGCCGGCGTGCTCTCCGGCGGTGAGCGCAACCGCCTGAACCTCGCGCTGACCCTCAAGCAGGGCGGAAATCTGCTTCTGCTCGATGAGCCGACCAACGACCTCGACGTCGAAACCCTCGGTTCGCTGGAGAACGCACTGCTCGAATTCCCCGGCTGTGCCGTGGTCGTCTCCCACGACCGCTGGTTCCTCGACCGCGTCGCCACCCACATCCTCGCGTGGGAGGGCACCGAAGAGAATCCGGCCAGCTGGTACTGGTTCGAAGGAAACTTCGAAGCCTACGAGAAGAACAAGGTGGAGCGCCTGGGCGAAGAAGCCGCCCGCCCGCACCGCGTCACCCACCGTCGCCTCACCCGCGACTGACGCACACGCGCATCGACAGCACGAGGCCGGCTGCTTCCGATCGGGAGCAGCCGGCCTTCGGCATTCATGTCACAATTGGGACTTGATGCGGACCATGCCCTCCTGCGCGACCGTCGCCAGCAGCTGACCGGACTGCGAGAAGATCCGCCCGAGCCCCAGCCCGCGGCCCCCGCGCGCTGACGGGGAGGTCTCGGAGTACAGCATCCACTCGCCGATCCTCACCGGCCGGTGCCACCACATCGCATGGTCGAGACTGGCCATCCGCAGTCCCGGCGTCATCCACGTCAGGCCCTGGCGACGCAGCACCGGGGCGAGCAGACTGAAATCACTGGCATAGGCCAGCGCGGCGGCATTGAGCAGCGGGTCATCGGGAAACGCCGCCGAGGCGCGGATCCACATCCGCTCCTGGGCGCGTGCCTGAGGATCCGGTTCGAAGTAGATCGGCGGTTCGACCGGCCGGACATCGAAGGGCCGCTTGCGCAGCCAGTCGCGCATGAAGGGGATGTTGATGTCAGCGAGCAGCTCGATGATCTCCGGACAGTCCTCCGGGCCCGGCACATCGGAGGGGAACTCATCTCCGTGCTCCAGACCGTCCTGCTCGACCTGGAAGGAGCAGATGAGCGAGAGGATCGGCTCGTCGCGCTGGTAGGCGTGCACCCGGCGGGCAGAGAACGACCCGCCGTCGCGCAGCACCTCGACGCCGAAGGTGATCGGCTCGCTGACATCGCCGGGGCGCAGGAAGTAGCCGTGCAGGGAGTGGATGTGACGGGCGGGATCGACAGTCTGCCCGGCTGCCATGACACATTGGGCCAGCACCTGACCGCCGAACACCCGGCCATCGGGTTTGTACTGGCTGCGCCCGAGGTAGAACTCCGACTCCCGTGTGCCGGGGATCGGGTCGGTCGGGGTGACCTGCAGCAGGTCGATGAGCTGGGCTACGTTGTCTTCGGCACCCATCAGTGCCCTCCTCGCTGTGTGATGGACTGTTGGCAGTCTACGCGCCTGCACGCCCATCCGCCCTGACCAGCCGCCAGGCTGGTGTGCCTGCCCACCGGCACCGGTGGCAGAATGGAGCCATGCCCGAATCCCTGTCGAACCCGCTGCTGTCCGGTCCCTTCGCCCGCGTGCTCATCGAACTGCGCTGGGGTGATATGGACGCCTACGGGCACGTCAACAACGTCACCCAGCTGCGCCTGCTCGAAGAGGCCCGCGTCCGCGCCTTCGGCTCCCCAACCGCCGACCGCGACGCCGCCGCTCCAGCCGACATCCCCGGCGCCGGGCAGCCGGTGCAGGGCCGGGCCTTCCCGCCGGTGCTCGGCGAGGCGGCAGGGGAGACGAACCTGCTCGTCTTCTCCCACCGCATCGAATACCGCCGCCCCATCGGTTTCCGCACCGGCCCGATCGCCGTCGACACCGTCATCTCCGGGGTGACCCCAGCGACCATGGAGGTCGGCTACGTCATCGCCGAACCCGACGGCAGCGAGGTCTACACGCTGGCTGAGACCGTGATCGCCTTCGTCGATGCCGCAACAGGCCGGGCACGTCGGCTGAGCGAGGCCGAAACGGCGGCGATCGAACCGTTCGTCACCGACCCGGTGCCGCTGCGTCCGGTGCGGGCCCGCCGCTGATGCGCAGGATCGGCATGCACACATCCGCACACATCCGCCTCACCACGTCCGAGGCGCTGGCCGACTGGAAGGTCTTCGCCTCCCGCGCCCAGCGCATCGACTCCGAGGGCGCGATGCGCCTGACGGTCACCGGCGATGTCCTCGTCGTCTCAGCAGCACCCCTGTTCCCGCACGGGCTCGGTGACGCGACGCCGCTGACGGTCGGGATGCGCATGTTCCGGCTGGTCGGCACCGGCCTCGACGGCCTCGACGTCGTCGTGCCGACAGCGGCGATCTGTGACCGCTTCGCCCGGCTGCGCAGCACCGGTGAGGAGGCGATGCCGATCCCGCCGCAGGAGATCCAGGTGTCGTGGGCCGGCATCGCCCCGCCGCGCGGGCCGTGGCTGCCGGTGGGCCAGCTGGCCGATGCTGAGCTCATCGCCGCCGCCGAAGCAGGTATCGCCGAGGTGGCCGCCGGGACGCCGGAGGTGGCTGGGATCCACGCGGTGACCGGTCTGCGCCGCCGGGTGTGGAGCCGGCCGCTGCCCGGCGAGTTCGAGGACCGGCTGCCGGCAGCAGTGGCCTTCGCGATGTTCGGGCTGGGATTCGTGCAGCCCGGTGGCGTCACGAGTGTGTTCGAAGCGCCGGGCTGGCTGCGGCTGAGCTCACCGCGCGGTCATGTGCTCACCCGCGGCCGCGGCGACCGCGCCGCCTGAGTCTCAGCTTCCTGCCGGGCGGTCCCGGCAGTCCAAGCTCAGCTGTTGGGGGTCAGTGGCCCCAGGCTCGTGCGCGGGGTTTCGCCGGGTTCATCGAAGCGGTTGACCATTGCGGTCGCAGCACGCTCGAAGTAATCCCACACCATCGTGTCGTGCAGCGGCGGCAGCTCCAGGGAGTCGAGTGCCGTGCGCATGTGCCGCAGCCAGTGCTCCCGGGCCTTCGGGGTGACCGGGTACGGGTTGTGCCGCATCCGCAGCCGCGGGTGGCCGCGCTCCTGGGAGTAGGTCGTCGGCCCGCCGAAGTACTGCTCCAGGAACGTCTGCAGCCGGTGCTTGGCGCCGTCGAGCTCCTGGCCTTCGGGGTACATCGCGATGAGGTACTCATCGGCTGCGACCTCCCGGTAGAAGACGTCGACGAGCTGGGTGAAGGCCGCATGGCCGCCGATGATCGTGAACATGGTGTCTGGGCGCTGAGTCGTCACGCTTCGATCCTATGAGTCACTCGGGTCGCGCCGCGAACTCTGCTGCGTGATCCCGTAGGAGGGATCCTTCGTCGCGGTGCTCTTCTGGTTCGCCCGCGCCGGCAGCGGGTCGTCGGCGATGTCCTCATGCTCCTCATCGTCTCGCTCTGCCGTGGCGGTGGCGGTGCGGCCGGTGGCAGCGGGGCTGCCGGCAGTCTGCTGGCGGGAGGGCAGCGTGCCGGTCGTGCCGAAGTCCGAGGCCGAGGCGGTGGTCTCGACCGGCTGGGCGCGCACGACGGTCTGCTGGGCCAGCGGGATGCGGATGCCCTGCTCGTCCATCATCCGCTTGACGGTGCCGCGGAAGGCACGGGCGACGGCCCACTGTTCGTTGGGTTTGGTCTTGATGAACGCGCGGATCGTCATCGCCTCACCGGTCAGATCCTGCACACCGAGGATCTCGGGGTCTTCGAGGATCGAGGTGGTCATCGCCGGGTCGGCGCGCAGCTCAGCGACAGCGTCTTCGATGATGCCGTTGAGCACGTTCGGGTCGGAGTCGTACGGCACGGCGATGTCCATCACCGCGCGCGCCCAGCCCTGGGACTGGTTGCCCACGCGCATGATCTCGCCGTTGCGCACATGCCACAGGGTGCCGTCGATACCGCGCACCTTCGTCGTCCGCAGCCCGACCTCCTCGACGGTGCCGACGGCCTCACCGAGGTCGACAGTGTCACCGATGCCGTACTGGTCCTCGACGACGAGGAAGAAGCCAGACAGGTAGTCCTTGACGAGCTCCTGGGCACCGAAGCCGATCGCCACACCGGCGATACCGGCGGAGGCGAGCAGCGGGCCGAGATTGAAGTCGAGTTCGGTCAGCACCATCATGACCGCCAGCGTGGCGATGATGATCGTCGCGATCGACGACAGCATCGACCCGACGGTCTGCGCGCGCTGCGCCCGGCGGGCCTTGGTGATCGCATCGGAGCCGTTGATGCGCGGGGTCTCGTTGGACCTCTGCCGGCGCCGGTTCTCCGCAGCGTTCGAGCCATCGGCGATCTTGCCGGCGAACTTGCGGATGATCTTGCGGGCGACGAGGTTGAGGATGACCGCGCCGACGATGATGAAGGCGATGCGCAGGGGAGCGCCCAGCAGCCACATCCAGTCGAAGTTGGCGGTCTTGTCCACGGTCTCGTTCACCGCTTCCTTGATCTGCTCAGCGGGAGGTGTCGTTGAAGTGCTCATACGGGCGCAATCTTAGAGACCGCATCTGAAAGGGCAGTCAGAACAGGCCCGCCTCCGCTGGACATCGCATGAGGACGCGGTGTGGCATTGGCCACACCGCGTCTCAGGTTCGATCCAGCTGCCGGTCAGCTGCCCGCTTCCGCCCCGGCAGCGCTGAGCGCTTCCACGGCGGTCTGCTGGGCGCGCAGGTCCCGTTCGGCGTTGTCGAGGTTCTCGGCCATGAGCCGCAGCAGCCCCTTCGGGGCGGCCGGATGCTCCTGGAGCCACTGCCGGGTCCGGGCCACCGCCTCGGGCGTGGCCGGCGGGTAGAGCCTGAGCGTCAGCGTCTGCGCGATCTCCAGGGTGCGTGACTCCCACCAGCCGGCGACCCGGTCGAAGTACTCGGTGACGAAGCTGCCGACCGGTTCCTCAGCAGCCACCAGCGACCCGTCGGGCAGCTGCAGGCCGGCAGCGAAGCCCAGCGCGGTCGCAGCGACGACCGAGTTCGGCAGCTCGCGGTCATCGGCCAGGGAGCGGAATGCCGCGGTCTTGGCCGCCGGGGTCTGCGGGGAGGCCTTGGCCGTCTGAGCCTTGTTGCGGCCCATCGCGGTGTCATCGGCTTCCAGCGCGGCACTGATGCCGGCCTCATCGAGGCGTCCGGCGGCGGCCAGTGCGATGACGAGGCTCCAGCGCAGATCGGTGTCGATGCTCACGCCTTCGACCGGGGCGGAGCCGGTCTCAAGCATCTGGGCGACTCGGTCGAGCTGGCTGTCGGTCTCGGCGGTCTCGGCGAAGCCGATGAGGAACTGCAGCTGGCTGTCTGAGCCCGGGGCGGCGTTGTGCAGCTGTGTCCACAGGTCATCCGCGAACCGGGCGCGCGCATCGGCGCGCAGGTGCGGCGGCAGGAACCGGGTGATCGCGGCCTTCGCCTGCCGCAGCTGGGCGAGCAGCCCGGCCGAATGGGTGATGGATCCGGCATGTGCGCCGACGAGGGCGAGGTAGTCCTGGGCGGGGATCTCCCCGTCGCGGACCATATCCCACACGGTCGAGAAGACGAGCAGCTGGGTCAGCGAGTCCTCGAAGCCCGAGGCGTGGGCGACCGCATTGCGCAGGCTCACCTCATCGAACCGGGTCTTGGCATAGGTGAGGTCACCGTCGTTGACGACGATGATGTCCGGGCGAGACGAGGCACCGGCCGGGACCTCCACCTCGGCGACGGGGCCGTCGAGATCGATCGACTGGATGTGGGTGCGCACCACCTGGCCGGAGTCGGTGATGTCATAGCAGCCGATCGCCACGCGGTGCGGGCGCAGTGAGGGGACCGGGCGGCCGGGCAGCTCGACGGCCTCCTGGCTGATCGCCAGGCGGGTGAGCTGGCCGGACTCGTCGGTCTCGACGATCGGGCGCAGCAGGTTGATGCCCGATTCCTCCAGCCACAGCTGCGACCAGGTGCGCAGATCCCGGCCCGAGGTGGCCTCGAGTTCGGTGAGCAGGTCGTCCAGTTCCGTGTTCGCCCAGGCGTGGGCGTCGAAGTAGCGCTTGACGCCGGCGAAGAACGCATCTCGGCCGACCCAGGCGACGAGCTGCTTGAGCACGGCTGCGCCCTTGGCGTAGGTGATGCCGTCGAAGTTGACCTCGACGTCGAAGAGGTCCTCGATCGGGGCGACGATCGGATGGGTGCTCGGCAGCTGATCCTGCTGATACGCCCAGGCCTTCTCGACTGTTGCGAAGCTCGTCCACACATCGGAGAACTCCGAGGCCTCGGCAGTCGCCAGCGTCGAGGTGAACTCGGCGAACGACTCGTTGAGCCACAGGTCGTTCCACCAGCGCATCGTGACGAGATCGCCGAACCACATGTGCGCCAGTTCGTGCAGGATCGTCACCGCGCGGGACTCGACGGTGCTGCGCTTGGGCCGGGAACGGAAGACGTAGTCCTCGACGATCGTGACGGCACCGGCGTTCTCCATCGCCCCGGCGTTGAACTCCGGGACGAAGAGCTGATCGAACTTCTCGAACGGGTACGGGATGGCGAAGAGGTCTTCGAAGAAGGTGAACCCGGCACGGGTGAGCTTGAAGATCTCCTCGGCATCGACGTGCTCGAACAGCGATGCGCGGGCGTAGACGCCCAGCGGCACCTCCTCGCCGTCACGGCTGAGCAGCGAGGAGTGCGCGGACTTGTACGGCCCGGCGATGATCGCAGTGATGTAGGACGAGAGCGGGGGAGTGGGAGCGAACTGCCACAGCGCCATATCCGCTGATTCGATGCCGAGCTCGGCGAGCGCCTCATGCGGTTCGCCGGCGACCGGGGTCGGGGAGTTCGACACCACCGTCCACGACTCCGGGGCGATGATCGTGAAGGAGAACGAGGCCTTGAGGTCGGGCTGCTCGAACACGGCGAACACGCGGCGGGCATCGGGCACCTCGAACTGCGTGTACAGGTAGGTCTCGTCGTCGACCGGATCGACGAAACGGTGCAGGCCCTCACCGGTGTTCATGTAGAAGAACTCGGCGTCGATGCGCAGCTCGTTGTCCGGAGCCAGGCCCGGCAGGCTGATGCGGGCGGCCGAGACGTGCTCGTCGACAGGCAGCTCCTCGCCGTTGAGCCGGATGCTGTGCACCTTCGCGGTGACCGCGTCGATGAAGGTCGAATCATCGCTGTCGGCAGCGAAGCGCACCGTGGTGACTGAGCGGAACGTCTCTCCCTGACCGTCGAGAACGAGTGTGACGTCGTAGGACGTGACCGAGACCTGCGCGGCGCGCTCGGCCGCCTCGGCGCGGGTCAGGTTGTGCTGTGCCACGGACGGGCCTCCGGAATATCAGCTGGTGGAATGATCGGACTAGGCTCATTGTTGCATGATCGGAAGCCGTGCCGGGCGCATCCGGCGCGGTCATCGCACATCCGGCCGCAGCCCTGCGGCAGACCGACACGGAAGGACTCTGATGAGCACTGAGACACTTGATTTCTGGTTCGACGCGACCTGCCCCTGGGCGTGGATGACCTCCCGCTGGGCGCTTGAGGTCGAGAAGGTCCGCGACGTCAAGGTCGCCTTCCACCCGATGAGCCTCTCAGTGCTCAACCAGGGCCGTGAGGAGCTGCCCGAGGAGTACAAGGAGAACATGAAGCTCGCCTGGGGCCCGGCCCGCGTCGTCACCGCCGCGATGGTCGAACACGGACCCGAGGTGCTCGCCGATCTCTACACCGCCCTGGGCACCCTCATCCACGTCGAGGGCCGCCGCGACTTCGACGAGGTCATCCCCGCCGCGCTCGCCGAGGCAGGACTGCCGGCCGAACTCGCTCAGGCCGCCAACACCGATAAGTACGACGAGCAGCTGCGCGCCTCCCATCAGGAGGGCATCGACAAGGTCGGCGAAGACGTCGGCACCCCGGTCATCTCGCTGGGCGAGGTCGCCTTCTTCGGCCCGGTCGTCAGCCCTGCCCCCAAGGGCGAGGCTGCCGGTAAGCTGTTCGATGGAGTGCTGGCCGTGGCAAGCACCGACGGGTTCTTCGAACTCAAGCGCACCCGCACGGTCGGCCCGATCTTCGACTGAGTCTCCGACTGACACGCTGCGAAAGGGCAGGCAATGAAAGTTCATCTCGGCACCGACCACGCTGGCTTCGAGTTCAAGGAGGCGCTCAAGGCGCACCTCGCAGCCCAGGACTACGACGTCGTCGACCACGGCGCCCACGAATACGATGCACTCGATGACTACCCGGCCTTCTGCATCGCCGCCGCCGAGGCGGTGGTGACCGACAACGCCTCGGGCACCCCCGCACTGGGTGTCGTCATCGGCGGTTCGGGCAACGGCGAGCAGATGGCTGCCAACAAGGTCGAAGGCGCCCGCGCGGCCCTGGCCTGGAACCCGGAGATCGCCCGGCTGGCCCGCCAGCACAACAACGCCCAGATCGTCTCGATCGGCGCACGCCAGCACACCGAGGCTGACGCATTCGCCATCGTCGACGCGTTCCTGACCGAGCCGTTCTCCGGCGATGAGCGCCATGAGCGCCGCATCGGCATCATGGCCGCCTATGAGAACGGTGAGACCATCTGAGGCTGACGCTTGAGCGAGCCCTGAGCTGAGCCCGCCTGGCCGTCCCGGTCAGGCGGGCTCAGTCATGCCCAGGGAGCGAGTGCCCAGCGCCGACCGGTTCAGTACCAGAAGATCGGCAGGGCACCGGGATGGTGGGCATGCACGATGGTGAGGAAGACGATGAGGTCGAAGAGCAGGTGCACGCAGATCGTGTAGGGCAGTGACTTCGTGCGGGTGAAGATGAGCGCCTGGACGAGCGCGAACGGGATCGTGAGCACCGGACCCCAGGCCTGGTAGCCCAGCTCCCACAGGAAGGACACGAAGATTACCGAGGTGAGCACGTTGGCCGTCCAGAACGAGAAGTGCCGGTACAGCAGCGTGAAGACGGTGCAGATGAAGAACAGCTCATCCCAGATGCCCACGGCGTTGACGCCGAGGAACAGCCGGATGATCTCACTTGGGGTCTCGACGGCAGGCCAGTTGGTGTAGACCCCGGAGCTGATGAAGTACCGCGGCAGGATGAGCCAGCCGAGGAACAGCACGATGAACAGCCACGACCATTCGAGCTTCGACCACGGCTGGCCGATCCGCCGCGGGAACCTCACGGCATGATCGCGGTAGATCCAACGGCTGATGGCATAGGGGATGATGACCGCGCCGGAGAGTACGGCCCCCATCAATGCGATGTTGCCCCAGGAGATATCGGCCTTGAGTGAGATCGTCGAGATGAGCGCCAGCGCCAGGCAGATGAGCAGCACGTCCCGGCCCAGCGCCCGGTCGATCGCCCATGATCCGATGAGCCCGACGGCAAGCGGGAGATAGCCCCAGTCCGACTCGAAGCCGAAAAGCAGCACCGCTGCAGCAGAGACACACGCCACCGCTGCAGACGCCGGGCTGAGCGCGCGGTGCTGACGCGGGCGGTAGGATGCAGGACCTGCATGGGAGGGTTTGTGTTCGCTCACGGACTCATTGTGCCAAAGACCCAGCAGTCGCAGAATCGGGCACATGTCGGCGTACGGGGATAGAGAACCGCCGGCCCACATGTGGA
Source organism: Brevibacterium sp. UBA7493 (assembly GCF_002479565.1). Taxonomy (NCBI): domain Bacteria; kingdom Bacillati; phylum Actinomycetota; class Actinomycetes; order Micrococcales; family Brevibacteriaceae; genus Brevibacterium; species Brevibacterium sp. UBA7493. The sequence goes on from NZ_DLOD01000014.1 coordinate 144,715, forward strand.
CCGGCGGAATGCGGAGGGGATGACGGGAATCGAACCCGCACCATCAGTTTGGAAGACTGAGGCTCTACCATTGAGCTACATCCCCGATGCGCCCGTGTGAGCGCTGTAGAAATGTTAGAACAGATCAGCTCCGAATGCAAAGCGAGGCGAGGGCTGGCCGAGTGGTGGTGACACCGTGACGTGGGCTGATGTGCGATGCCGGCAGCCGCGCTGCAGATTAGGAGGAAGACTGCGCAGGCGGCTAGAGTAGTGTCTCGTTGAGCCGGGGTGTGGCGCAGCTTGGTAGCGCATCCGCTTTGGGAGCGGAGGGTCGCAGGTTCAAATCCTGTCACCCCGACGGAGCGAAGTGCCGCGGGTTCTCTCGCGGCACTTCGTCTATTCACACGCCGCGTGTTGTGTTTCCAGACCCGGGGCCGGCATCGGTTTCGGGTGGGTTGGAAGCTTGGAACAGGAGCTTGCGTGCGAATGCTGTGGGCACGACCATGCGCTCAGGTGTAGCGGATGCGTGCGCCTTCGCTGCGCGTCCACGTGATGTAGCCGCCTTGGAAGTCCTGGCGCACCTGGGATGCCGACGTGGTCGAGCTGGCGCAAGAGGTGACCGCGGTTCCCGAGGGCAAGCGCGCGGAGCGCGTGCGGCAGCCCCTGCATCTGGACGATTGGTCAGCGTGCACTGTATAGTTCAGTGCATGCTGACTATTGCTTCGCGCCTCGACGTGATGAACCGGCTTGGCCGGGCCATGGCCGACCCGACGCGCTCCAAGATCCTGATGTCCCTGCTCGACGGCCCGAGCCACCCCGCCGTGCTCTCGCGCGAGCTGGGGCTGACCCGCTCGAACGTGTCCAACCATCTGACCTGTCTGCGCGACTGCGGCATCGTGGTCGCCGAGCCCGAGGGGCGGCAGACTCGCTACGAGATCGCCGACCCGCACCTGGCCGCGGCGCTGACGGCGCTGGTGGACGTGACGCTGGCGGTGGACGAGAGCGCCCCGTGCATCGACCCGCACTGCTCGGTGCCCGGCTGCTGCGGCCCGAGCGGCTCCGAGGACGCCTCGTGAGCGCCGCCTGCGGCTGCGACGAGCCGACCACCAACGCCGCCGAAGAGGCAGAGGAGACCGAGCGCCCGTGGTGGCGCGACCCGGGCCTGGTGGTGCCGATCCTCTCCGGGGTCGCGTTCGGCACCGGCCTGGTGCTGGAGTGGTCGGGGATGCACGTCGCGGCGCTGGTCGCGTTCTGGGCGGGCCTGCTGCTGGGCGCGTACACGTTCGTGCCCGGCGCGCTGCGGAACCTGTTCGCCAAGCGGAAGCTCGGGATCGCGCTGCTGATGACGATCAGTGCCGTCGGCGCGGTCATCCTCGGCTACGTGGAGGAGGCCGCCGCGCTGGCGTTCCTGTACTCGCTCGCCGAGGCCCTGGAGGACAAGGCGATGGACCGCGCCCGCGGCGGCCTGCGCGCGCTGCTCAAGCTCGTGCCGGAGACCGCGACCGTGCTGCGCGACGGTGCCTCGGTCGAGGTCCCGGCCAAGGAGATCGCCGTCGGCGACGTGCTGCTGGTCCGTCCGGGCGAGCGGGTCGCCACCGACGGGATCGTCCGCGTCGGACGCTCCAGCCTGGACACCTCCGCGATCACCGGCGAGTCGATCCCGGTCGAGGTCGCCCCCGATGACGCGGTCTCGGCGGGGGCGATCAACACCGCCGGCGTGCTGGAGGTCGAGGCGACCGCGGCGGGCACCGACAACTCGCTGACCACCATCGTGGAGCTGGTCGAGCAGGCCCAGGCAGAGAAGGGCGAGCGTGCGCGCATCGCCGACCAGATCGCCCGCCCGCTGGTGCCCGGCGTGATGGTCCTCGCCGTCCTGGTCGGCGTGCTCGGATCGCTGCTCGGCGACCCCGAGACCTGGATCACCCGCGCCCTGGTCGTCCTCGTCGCCGCCAGCCCGTGCGCGCTGGCGATCGCGGTGCCGGTCACCGTAGTGTCCGCGATCGGGGCGGCGACGAAGTTCGGCGTCGTCATCAAGAGCGGTGCCGCGTTCGAGCGCCTCGGCGGCATCCGCCACCTCGCCGTGGACAAGACCGGCACCCTGACCCGCAACCGGCCCGAGGTCACCGCCGTCGTCGCCGCCGACGGGTTCGACGACGCGCAGGTGCTCGCCTGGGCGGCGTCCGTCGAGCAGCACTCGACGCACCCTCTCGCCGCCGCCATCGCCGCCGCGGGCCAGGGGGCCCTCGCCGCGCAGGACGTGACGGAGGAGGCCGGGCACGGCATCGGCGGCACCGTCGACGGCCGCCGGGTGACGGTGGGCAGCCCCCGCTGGATCGACGCCGGACCGCTCAAGGCCCGGGTCGAGGACCTGGAGGCCGAGGGCCAGACCTGCGTGCTCGTGGCCGTCGACGGCCGCCTGGCCGGGGCGATCGGCGTCCGCGACGAGCTGCGCCCCGAGGTCCCCGAGGCCGTGCGCACGCTGCGAGGGCAGGGGGTTGAGGTGAGCATGCTCACCGGCGACAACGCCCGCACCGCCCACGCGCTCGCGCAGATCGCCGGGATCGGCGACGTGCACGCCGAGCTGCGGCCCGAGGACAAGGCCCGCATCGTCGCCCAGCTCTCCGAGGCCTCGCCGACGGCGATGATCGGCGACGGCATCAACGACGCCCCCGCCCTGGCCGGTGCGACTGTGGGCATCGCGATGGGCGCGACCGGCTCCGACGCCGCGATCGAGTCCGCCGATGTCGCCTTCACCGGGCACGACCTCGGCCTGATCCCGCAGGCGCTGCGGCATGCCCGCCGCGGCCGGGCGATCATGAACCAGAACATCGTGCTGTCCCTGGCGATCATCGCCGTGCTGCTGCCGCTGGCCATCACCGGCGTGCTCGGCCTGGCCGCGGTCGTCCTCGTCCACGAGGTCGCCGAGGTCGTCGTCATCGCCAACGGGCTGCGCGCCGCGCGTGCCCGCAAGAGGCAAGCGGCGGCCGCGTCGCCTGAGACGGCGTCACCGGCCGCGGTCCGCGCGGACAGAGCCTGAGAGGAGTGGATCATGGAGATCACGTTGCAGTACTTCGACGGGTGCCCGAACTGGGAGGTGCTCGACCGGCGTCTCACCGAGGCCCTCGACGGCCGATCGGACGTCCGCGTCGTGCATCAGCGAGTCGAGACTGCCGAGGACGCCGCCCGCCTCGGGTTCCACGGGTCCCCGACCGTCCTCATTGACGGTTCCGACCCCTTCGCCGACGAGCACACGCCGGTGGGGCTCGCCTGTCGAGTGTTCCGCACTCCTGCCGGGCTGGCTGGTTCGCCCACCGTCGATCAGCTGCGCGAAGTACTTGATGCGCCTCTATGAGGGTGGAGCACCGCCGGGTTGCGCGATCATCGCACCGACGCTCAGCGCAGGAAGAGCCGCCTTCATCGAAAACCAGCCAGGATTGCCGTCAGCGTTGTGCTGTAAAGCGCGCCGACGCTGACAACGGGTGCTACAACCCGGGCATGCGCTAGCGCAGATCGATGACGCCTGTGCCCACCTCGATGCGCTGCGTGCGCGCAGCGATGGCGGCCAGCAGCGGCATCGGGGCAGCCGACTGGCGGGCGACATGATGCACCCGGAAGTACGCGCCGTTGACACCGAGCTCATCGGCCCGTTCGGCGATGGTGATGGCATCGTGGAGCATCTGCCGGGCATCGGGATCACCAAGCCCGCGCCCGTGACCGTAATGACCGAATGACAGGAATCCGAAAGCTCTCATACCCAGCCAACACAATTGAACTCTCAACTGTTCCCCTGCGGTGCCGACGGGAGCCCGCGGCGCTGCACCGGTCCGATGTGCAAAACGGCGGCCTCCATGACTAGACTGGAGAGCTGTGCGTTGCCGCCGGAGTCTGTGCGGTGATGAGACTCATGACTTAGGCGGATCGCCTCCGCCGATCCCACCGTCCGAACGAGAGGTACATCGTGAAGAGCTCCGTCGAGAATCTCGACCCGACTCGGGTCAAGCTCAGCGTTGAAGCGCCTTATGCCGAACTCAAGCCGAGCATCGACGAGGCATACAAGGAGATCTCCAAGCAGATCACCGTCCCCGGCTTCCGCCGCGGCAAGGTTCCGGCCCGCATCATCGACCAGCGCGTCGGCCGTCCGGCCGTCCTGCAGGAGGCCGTCAACAACAGCCTGGACGATTTCTACCGCCAGGCTCTGAACGAGAACGACGTCCGCCCGCTCGGCAGCCCCGAGGTCGAGGTCTCCGAGATCCCCGGACTCGACGGAGCCGAAGAGGGCAACCTCGTCTTCACCGTCGAGGTGGACTGCATGCCGAGCATCGAGCTGCCGGCCTACGACTCCATCGAGGTCGAGGTCGACACCTACGAGGTCACCGACGAGGACATCGACAAGGAGATCGACGAGCTGCGTGCCCGCTTCGGCACCCTCAACCCGGTCGACCGTCCGGCCGCTGAAGGCGACTTCGTCACCATCGACCTGACCGCCAAGGTCGATGACGAGGTCATCGACGAGGCCACCGACATCTCCTACGAGGTCGGCGCCGGCACCATGATCGACGGTCTCGACGATGCTCTTGTCGACCTGTCCGAGGGCGAGGAGACCACCTTCAACACGACGTTGGCCGGTGGAGAGCACAAGGGTTCTGAGGGAGTCGTCACCGTCAAGCTCAACGCCGTCAAGGAGCGCGTCCTCGCTGATGCCGATGACGACTTCGCTCAGATGGCCTCTGGTTCGGACACCATCGAGGAGCTGCGCGAGGAGACCCGCGAGAGCGTCGCCAAGCAGAAGGAGCTCGAGCAGAGCGTCCAGGCGCGCGAGAAGGTTCTCGACGCCCTGCTGGAGACGGTCGAGCTGCCGCTGCCGGAGAAGTTCCTCGCCGAGGAGGTCTCCCGCCAGGCTGAGGCCGCCGGTGTCGAAGAGGGCGACGAGCGCTACCAGGAGATCCAGGACGAGACTGCCAGGGCCGTCCGCACCCAGTTCCTGCTCGACGCGATCGCTGAGAAGGAAGAGGTCGAGGTCTCCCAGGCCGAGCTCATCGAGTACATCATGGCGATGGCCCAGCAGTACGGCATGCAGCCCCAGGAGTTCATCCAGATGCTGCAGTCCTCCGGCCAGGTGCCGGCCATCAGCGGAGAGGTCGCCCGCCGCAAGGGCCTGGCTGCTGTCCTCGCTGAGGCCAAGGTCGTCGACACCGACGGCAACGCCGTCGACATGACGAAGTTCGTCACCCCGGAGTCCGAAGAGGACGACGAGGAAGGCGACGACGCCGACGACGCTGAGGCCGACGAGACTGCTGAGGCAGCCGACGACGCCGAGGCTGAGAAGCAGGACTGACCTGCTGCTCACCAGCCGCTGAGACAGGGCGGGCACGGGAGACCGTGCCCGCCCTGCGCCGTCTGTGATCAACCCTCATATGCTGAGGGCGAACACAAGGCGGTGCGGGACTAAAACCCGGTGCCGACGGGTTAGAGTCCAGTAAGCATGGAACCGAACCACAGGAGTGACACGTGACGACACACGAGTACGCCTCCCAGCCGGTCGCGCAGGACAAGCCGGCAGGACTGGGACTGGATGATCACATCTTCAACCGGCTGCTCAAGGAGCGCATCATCTGGTTGGGTTCAGAGGTGCGCGACGAGAACGCCAACGCCATCTGCGCGCAGATGATGCTGCTGGCAGCCGAGGATCCCGACCGCGATATCTGGCTCTACATCAACTCACCCGGCGGCTCGGTCACCGCGGGCATGGCGATCTACGACACCATGCAGTACATCCGCCCCGACGTCGGCACCGTCGCCATGGGTATGGCCGCCTCGATGGGACAGTTCCTGCTGTCCTCGGGTGCGAAGGGCAAGCGCTACGCCACCCCGCACGCCCGGATCCTCATGCACCAGCCGCTGGGCGGCATCGGCGGCACCGCCACCGACATCAAGATCCAGGCCGAGCTCATCCTGCACATGAAGAAGCAGATGGCCGAGCTGACCGCCGAGCAGACCGGCAAGTCCCTGGAGCAGATCCTCAAGGACAATGACCGCGACCACTGGTTCACCGCTGATGAGGCCCTCGACTACGGGTTCATCGACAAGGTCATCACGAAGTCCGACGACCTCGACGGCGAAACCTCGCTCAACGAAGCATAAGGAGACATAGATGACTCGTATCGATCCCTGGAGCACCGCCGGTGCGATGCCGACCTCGCGCTATGTCATGCCGCAGTTCGAAGAGCGCACTCCGTACGGCTTCAAGCGGCAGGACCCCTACACCAAGCTGTTCGAGGACCGTGTCATCTTCCTCGGCGTGCAGGTCGACGACACGTCTGCCGATGACGTCATGGCCCAGCTGCTCGTCCTCGAATCGCAGGATCCGGACCGTGATATCACGCTCTACATCAACTCTCCGGGCGGTTCGTTCACCGCGCTGACGGCGATCTACGACACGATGCAGTACATCAAGCCCGAGATCCAGACCGTCTGCCTCGGTCAGGCCGCCTCGGCTGCCGCTGTGCTGCTGGCTGCCGGCACCCCGGGCAAGCGCCTGGCGCTGCCGAACGCCCGTGTGCTCATCCACCAGCCGGCCATGCAGGGCCAGGGCCACGGCCAGGCCTCGGACATCGAGATCCAGGCCGCCGAGGTGCTGCGCATGCGCACTTGGCTGGAGGAGACGCTGGCCAGGCACACGAACAAGTCCGCTGACCAGATCTCCAATGACATCGAACGCGACCTGTTCCTCACCGCCGAGCAGGCCAAGGAGTACGGCCTGGTTGACCAGGTGCTCTCCTCGCGCAAGAACGCCTGAGGACAGCCGCCGACAGCGCAGCCTCGCCGGCCCGCACCCCGTTTCGGAGTGCGGGCCGGCGCCGTCTGCGAAGCAGCGGCCTGATCGGCCCAGACGCGCACCTCACGGTCGCCGCCGCAGCGGTGTCCGAGCAGTTCTCCGGGGCTGTGCCGACACGCGCCTCCTCAGGTGGCAGGCGATGTCTGTGCCGTGTGACATGCTGTTGAGGTACTGAACAGAAGCGGGTTAGGCTGATAGCGTGTGCCCCTTGGAAAGGTTGTGACCGTGGCGCGCAAGAGCGATAGTGCAGATCTTCTCAACTGCAATTTCTGCGGCAAGTCGCAGAAGCAGGTTCGCAAGCTCATTGCCGGTGGCGGTGTCTACATCTGCGATGAGTGCATCGGGCTGTGCAACGAGATCATCGAAGAGGAGCTCAATCAGCCGCTGGCCGAGGTCGAGGAGACCGAGCTGCCCAAGCCGCAGGAGATCTACGATTTCCTGCAGGAGTACATCGTCGGTCAGGAGCCCGCGAAGAAGGCCCTCGCCGTGGCGGTGTACAACCACTACAAGCGCATCCGCGCCTCCCGCAGCCTCGATGACGACGACATCGAGATCTCCAAGTCCAACATCCTGCTCGTCGGTCCGACCGGTTCTGGCAAGACCTATCTCGCTCAGACGCTGGCGAAGAAGCTGAATGTGCCCTTCGCTGTCGCCGATGCCACCGCCCTGACCGAGGCCGGCTACGTCGGTGAGGATGTTGAGAACATCCTCCTCAAGCTCATCCAGGCCGCTGACTTCGATGTCGAGCGCGCCCAGACCGGCATCATCTACATCGACGAGATCGACAAGATCGCCCGCAAGGCCGAGAATCCCTCCATCACCCGCGATGTCTCCGGTGAGGGCGTGCAGCAGGCGCTGCTGAAGATCCTCGAAGGCACCCAGGCGTCGGTGCCGCCGCAGGGTGGGCGCAAGCACCCGCATCAGGACTTCATCCAGATCGACACGACCAATGTGCTCTTCATCGTCGCCGGCGCGTTCGCCGGTCTGGAGGAGATCATCTCCTCTCGGAAGGGCAAGCACGGCATCGGCTTCGGCGCGATGCTGCAGTCGAAGAACGACGCTGAGGACATCTACAGCCAGATGCTGCCCGAAGACCTGTTGAAGTTCGGGCTCATCCCCGAGTTCATCGGCCGTCTGCCGGTCATCGCCACCGTTTCCAACCTCGACCGCGATGCGCTCATGACGATCCTGACCGAACCCCGCAACGCACTGGTCAAGCAGTACCAGCGGATGTTCGAGTTCGACAACGTCGAACTCGAGTTCGAGCACGAGGCCCTTGAGGCGATCGCCGACCTCGCGCTGCTGCGCGGCACCGGCGCTCGCGGCCTGCGCTCCATCATGGAAGAGGTCCTGCAGCCGGTCATGTTCGATGTGCCCAGCCGCGACGACGTCGAACGCGTCGTCATCACCAAGGACGTCGTCGACTCGAACGTCGCCCCGACGATCGTGCCGCGCAAGGCGCAGCCGGCTCGCCGCAAGAAATCGGCCTGACCCTCCCGCTCGCAGAGGAGTCTGCGCGAGAGCCGGCGTGCACTCGGTAGACCGTTCTGCAGCCGCTGAGCTTTGACTCCATGACGCATAGTGCAGCCATTCAGTTACCGCAGCTGAATGGCTGCGTTATTGCCTCAGGGAGCACCCATGGAACACCTCATCATCAACCGCAGCAATGAGATCGCTGCGTCCGCTCCAGCCGTCTTCGCGCTGATCTCACAGCCCGGATAGTTCATCAACGATGGAGAGCTGCGCGATCACACCGTTACGCGCAGCGATGACCTGGCCTTCGTCACCGCCCCGGTTCATGGCACTTTCGCCATTCACGCCGTCGAGCTCAGGCCTCCGCACTACGCGGCCTCCAGGTGGACAGCCGGTGAGCCGCTCGACGGCCCCGCTGAAGCCGTCGTCGCCAGGGAGCTTCCGATGACGCTCACAGAGTCCTTCATCACTGAAGGATCTGAGGGTGTGACGCTGCGTGTGCGCGAAACCGGATTCGAGAACCTCGATGTCGACGTCATAACCCAGCGGTCCTGCTTCGACGCCAACGACTCCGGCTGGCGAGAGAGCTCGTCCTGGCCAAAGCCGCCCTGGAGCAGACTGCCGGCCCGTAAGCAGGTGCGGAGGCAGGGATGCGATGAGTCGCCGGCGCCGACGAGACAGTGCAGGTCCTGCGCGCGCTGGGGGAGAGCACCAGGCGGGAGCTCATACTCCGGCTCGGGAAGGCTCCGGCATCTGCTTCAAGGCTGCACCACGAACTCAGCATCTTCGCCAGGTCACCAGGAATCACCTGGAGATTCTGCGCGAGGCGGGTCACGTCTCAGCCGAGCGCGGCCGGGCCGTTGTCTATCAGGTGGCACCGGCACGCCCTGGCGGCATCGCTGCCGCGCTCGAAGAGTTCAGCAGGGGCTGCGACCGGCCCCTGGCTGCGATCAGACGAGCCGCAGAGACCGGCGACAGCGCGCAGACTGAGCGACTGTTCTGACCTGTGCTGGCTCAGTACGTCTCTGCCGGCTGAACGACGACGAAGCCCGGACCGTGGAAGCGCATCTGGATCCCCTCACCGGAGCCCCGGCCGAAGAATGAGCCGAGGGTGACATCTGTGTGGATGTCCGGAGCGAGGTTCGCCGACCAGCACACCGCCGCCTGCGGGTCGACGAACGTCGGAGTGCGCGAGCAGTCGAGGACCATCGGCTGGCCCTGCGCACAGATCGCGGCCGTGCCGTGACCGGAGAGCTCAAGGTTGAACAGCCCGGAACCCGAGGTGAGCGCGCCGATGCCGCGCAGCGGCTGGATGTCCCAGCGCAGCGAGGCGTCGAAGGCGAGCATGCTCGACGTGTTGACGGTCAGCGCGTCCTGCGGACCTTCGAGCTGCATCATGAAGATGTTCGCGGCCATCCGGGCGAAGAAGATCTCGCCGTGACCTTCGACCCGCATGAGCTGGCCGCCCTCACCTGTGGCAGCCTTCTTCATGAACTGCCCAACCGAGGTCGAACCCTGGTGCTTGAAGTTGACGTTGCCCTGGTAGGCGACCATCGCACCCTTCGTGGCGATCATCGGCTCCTGCGGGGTCACCACCCCTCGCACCATCCGGCTGGACTGCATCGTCCATCGCTGATTGAGCTCCTGCTCCTGGTGCTGTTTGGCGAAGAGTTCGCTGCGCATCGCTGTCTCCTGGTCGTGCGCGCCGGGCCGGTGCCCGACTGGGGGATATGTAGCTGGGGGCGTGCAGATCGACTGCACGCCCCCAGCTTAAGCCCACATCAGGCTCAGCGAGCCGCTTCAGTGTGGCTGTTCGGCAACACTCACTCGGCGGTCTCGAACTCGACGTCGGCGACCGTGATGTCGTCACCGCCGGCCGACAGTGTCCACGCCTGCACGCGGCCGGCGGCCATGATGTCACTCTCAGCACCCTGTGCGGCGGCGAGCACTGCCTCGGGAACGGTCACGGTCACCGAGGTGATCGGGGTCTTCTGTGAGACCTTCGCCTCGGTCTTCGCGCGGCGCAGCTCGCCGAGCACATCGCCGACGTGCCCGAGAGCCTGAGTGTCGGCGTCGAATACCGGCAGGTCGTCCGCCTGTGGCCAGACAGCTCGGTGAACGGAACCGGACCGCCACCACGACCACACCTCTTCGGTCACGAACGGCATGAACGGGGCGAAGAGACGCAGCAGCACATCGAGGGCGGTCGCCAGAGTCGCGTGCGCCGAGAACTGGCCGGCTTCGCCGACCGAACCGTAGGAGCGGTCCTTGGCCAGTTCGACGTAGTCGTCGGTGAAAGCCCAGAAGAACGACTCGGCGGTGCGCAGCGCATGAGCGTAGTCGTACTCGGCCATGAAAGCCGAGCACTCGGCTGCGGTCTCGCGCAGCGCCGCCAGCACAGCCTGGTCGAGGCTTTCGGTGATGAGGTCGGTGCGGCCGATGAGATCGGCGTGCACACCCTGGGCGAGTGCGAACTTCGAGGCGTTGAGGATCTTCATCGCCAGGCGCCGGCCGATCTGCATCTGCGTGACCTCATAGGCGGTGTCGGCACCGAGCCGGGCCGAACCGGCCCAGTAGCGCACGGCATCCGGTCCGAAGCCGGGCTTGGACTCCTCGAGGATGTCGCTGGGCACGACGACATTGCCCTTGGACTTCGACATCTTCTTGCGGTCCGGATCGAGGATCCAGCCTGAGAGCGCAGCCCGGGTCCACGGCACATCGTCGTTCAGCGAATTGGCGCGCACGACGGTCGAGAACAGCCAGGTGCGGATGATGTCATGGCCCTGCGGGCGCAGGTCGAACGGTGCCGTCTGGGACCACAGCTTCTCGTCCCGCGACCAGCCGCCGGCGATCTGCGGGGTCAGCGACGAGGTCGCCCACGTGTCGAGCACATCCGGCTCACCGGTGAAGCCACCGGGCTGATCGCGCTGCTCGGCGGTGAACCCGTCTGGCACATCTGCCTGCGGGTCGACCGGCAGCGAAGCGTCATCGGGCACGATGGGGTTGTCGTAATCGGGCTCGCCGGCCTCATCAAGGCGATACCACAGTGGGATCGCGACACCGAAGTAGCGCTGGCGGGAGATGAGCCAGTCGCCGTTGAGACCCTCCACCCAGTTCTCGTAACGGGAGCGCATGAACGAGGGATACCAGTCGAGTTCCCGGCCGCGGGAGATGAGCTTCTTGCGCAACCCGGAATCGGTGCCGCCGTTGCGGATGTACCACTGCCGGGACGTCACGACCTCCAGCGGCTTGTCGCCCTTCTCGTAGAACGGCACCGGGTGCGTGATCGCCTCCGGCTCAGCGAGCAGATCGCCGGACTCAGCGAGCATCTCGGCGATCGTCCTGCGTGCGGTGAACGTCGTCTTCCCGGCCAGCTGCTCATAGTTGGCCACCGCCTCGGGAGCGGGGGAGGAGACGATCCATTCCGGGACCTCGCGCTGCAGACGGCCATCGCGGGTGATGACCGCGCGGGTGGGCAGCTGAAGCTCACGCCACCACGTGACGTCGGCGAGGTCACCGAAGGTACACACCATGGCGATGCCGGTGCCTTTCTCCGGCTTGGCCAGCTGGTGGGCACGCACGTCGACGGCCACGCCGAACAGCGGGGAGACGACCTGGGTGCCGAAGTAGTCCTGGTAGCGCTCATCATCCGGGTGCGCGACGAGCGCCGCCACCGCCGGGATGAGCTCCGGACGCGAGGTGACGATCACGATCGGCTCAACCGACGTGTCAGCCGTGCCGTCAGCAGCAGCCGGGTAGAACGCGACCCTGTGGTATGCGCCTTCGCGCTCCCGGTCCTCCAGCTCAGCCTGCGCCACAGCGGTGCCGAAGGTGACGTCCCACATCGTCGGGGCTTCCTGCGAGTACACATGCCCGCCGGCGAGGTCCTTGAGGAACGCCCGTTGAGACACAGCGCGGCAGTCGGCGTCGATGGTGCGGTAGGAGTGATTCCAGTCGACCGAGAGGCCCACCGAGCGGAACAGCGCTTCGAACACCTCACCATCGGAGCTGGCGAGCTTCTCGCACAGTTCGATGAAGTTCCGGCGCGAGACCGGTACGAAGTCCCGTGGGTTCCTCGCCGGCTTGGCGGGCGGCGTGAAGCCTGGGTCGTACGGCAGAGTCGGCTCGCAGCGCACTCCGTAGTAGTTCTGGGTGCGGCGCTCAGTCGGCAGGCCGTTGTCGTCCCAGCCGAGGGGGTAGAAGACGTTCTTGCCCATCATCCGCTGATAGCGGGCGATGATGTCGGTCTGGGTGTAGGAGAAGACGTGCCCCACATGCAGCGATCCCGACGCCGTTGGCGGGGGAGTGTCGATCGAGTAGACCTCCTGGCGGGAGGTCTCAGGGTCGAAGGCGTAAGTCTGCTGCTCGGACCAGCGGGAGTCCCACTTGTCCTTCAGGCCTTCGAGAGCGGGTCGGTCCGGGAGGTGCACCGAGTCATGTGTGCGTGAGGCAGGTTGAGTCATACCGGTGATTATCCCCGCACCGCGCAGCCGAACTCAAACCACCGGCGACCAGCGGCTTCATGTCAGGATAGGAGTGTGAGCCCCCTGCCGCCGACCCCGCGCTACGCCGAGAACGCAACGTCGACTGCCTGGATGAACCCGGCCCGCTCTCTGGCGATCCTCTTCGTCGTGGCCATCCACAGTGTCAGCGCCACCGTCGAGACCGATCTGAGCTCCCACGGCGACGCCACATGGTGGTCGGCCAACCTCATCGACGCGACCGCCCGCTGGTCAGTGCCGGTGTTCCTCATGATCTCCGGCGCGCTCGCCCTCGACCCCGATCGCGGCGTGCGGCCACGCGAATTCCTCATCAAACGCTTCTACCGCATCGGCATCCCGCTGGTGGTGTGGACAATCGTCTACATCCTCTTCCGTCTCTTCTACGAAGGTCGCATCCACACCACCTGGAGCCCGATCGCCGCGATCCTCACCGGCTCCCCGTATGTGCAGCTGTACTTCCTATACGTGCTCGCCGGACTGATCCTGCTCACCCCGTTCATGCGGCTTCTGTCGCTGCACGGAACGAAGCGCCTGCAGTGGGGCACTGCCGGGATTCTGCTGGCGATCGGGATGGCCGATCACGTCATCTCGACGTTCTTCGACGTCGGCGAGCCCAACGCCGCCACCCGGTTCCTGCCGCTCATGGGCTACTATGTGCTGGGCTTCGTGCTGCGCGACTGGATCCTCACCCGCAAACAGACGATCCTGGCGTGGCTCGTCTTCTTCGCCTCATACAGTGCGATCCTGGCATGGTCTGCGATCGGGCCGGGGGACAGGCCATGGCGGTTCGCCTACGAATACGTCTCCCCGTTCGTGGTGCCGATGTCGCTGGCCGCCTATGTGCTGCTGCACACTCACATGCGCACCGGCTGGCGGTTCCTCACCAGGATCTACCCGTACTCATTCGGCGTCTTCCTCCTCCACCCGCTCATCCTGTTCCCCATGCGGCAGGTCATCGGCCACCCCAACACGGTCGGCTCTGTGCTGTTCCACGGACTCGTCCTGCCGATCATCTACACACTCATCTGCACGGCCATCACCTGGCTGATGCTCAAGATCCCGTTCGTACGCGGAGCCTTCGGCGCCGGCAAACCGTTCCTCACCCGCGGCTGAGACACCGGGGGAGACCCGCCATGCTCGTGCTCGCCTTCAGCCCGCCGACTGTCGGGACGACGGCAGGCCGGCGCGCGGTCGTTACCGGCAGCGGGAGGACGCTCGCCACCTTGTGCAGGGCCAGGCCTGCGGCAAGGATGGAGACGACACCACATCCGGCTCATGAGGAGATGCCACGATGACGACCCTGCGCGCAGTAGTGACCGGAGCCAGCTCCGGGATCGGAGCAGCCACCGTCCGCCGCCTGACCGCCAGCGGCTGGCACGTCACCGCAGTCGCCCGCCGAACCGAGAAGCTCGCCGCGCTCGCCGACGAGACCGGGTGTACTGTCATCACCGCCGACCTCACCAGTGATGACGACGTCGCAGCGATGGCTGAGCAGGTCATCGCTGCAGGCCCTGTCCACGCTCTCATCGCCAACGCGGGCGCTGCCTACGGTCATGCAGAGATCGCCGACGCCGCGGTGACCGACTGGCAGAAGACCATGGACATCAACGCGTTCGGACTGCTGCGCAGCATCAACGCCCTGCTGCCTGCTCTGACCGCCTCGGGGCGCGGAGACGTGCTCATCATGGGCTCGACCGCCGGACTCGTCACCTATGAGGCAGCCGGTGCCTACACCGCCTCAAAGCATGCGGTGCATGCCATCGCGCAGACCCTGCGACTCGAGCTGGCGGGCAGTCCGGTGCGCGTCATGGAGATCGCCCCGGGCATGGTCAGGACTGAGGAATTCAATCGTAAGCGCTTCGGTTCACAGGAAGCCGCCGACAAGATCTACGAGGGGGTCGAGAATCCCCTGACGGCTGAGGACATTGCCGACGCGGTGGACTGGATGCTCAGCCGCCCGCATCACGTCAACGTCGACCTCATGGTCGTCCGGCCGCTTGCCCAGGCCGCCCAGCACAAGGTGGCCCGCCACCAGGGGCTGTGAACCGGTATTCCTCTGCGACGAAAGCCGTAACGACGCTGAGCGCGCCCCGGTGTGGCCTGGAAGCACCCGCCCGGCGGCGCATCCGCAACCGCCGGGCCGGGTGACGAGAGGAACCGATGTTGCACGCAGCCCTGGAGACACACCCGGGCACCGCCCCTGCCACCGGCTGGCGCTGGCGCGGCGTCGCCCGAGCCGCGGTCCTGTTCGCTCCTTCAGCGCTGTTCCTCGCCGGCTGGTTCTCCTCACTGCCGCCACAGGGCGCCCTCGATGCCGGGCTGCGCGCGCTCACCGTGGCGCTCTTCGTGCTCGCTGCCGGCCGCGGCCCCCGCATGCATCCGGTGCGGGCCCGGTTGCTGCTCGTCGCAGCGGCGCGAATCATGGCCGCCGCCGAATGGGCCCGGCATGTCCACCTCTCCGGCGCCACGGAGCTCGACGTGTCCTTCGCGCGGGGGGTACACGGGCGTGCTTCTCGTCATGCTGCTGATCGCGGCAGTTCGGTTCATCCGCGACCGCCGTGCACACACCGCTGCGGCAGCTGCTGACACCGCCGAGCCCGCCGCCCCCCAGCCGCGCGGACTGAGCCGGGCAGCGGAGCTCGGCAACCCACCGGTGCAGTTCGGAATCCGCATGCATCTGCGCTAAGATGTCTCCTGCGACGATCCGGCCATCACCGGGGAGCATCCGGAAGAACAGGCACCACTCCAGACAACTGGAACCGGTGCCCCACTAGACCCGGACGGGTAGGCCCGTCACAGCCTGGAAATGAGCGATCGGAGAGCTCCCACGCCCACCCGGGTCACGCCTCGGCGGCGGGAAGAACTCCGATAAGCGAGGTGGTACCGCGGCGGAAGCGTCGTCCTCGTCACCGGACCGCCGACCGCATCAAGGACGCTCATGACCGATCAGATCTATCCCAAGCAGAAGACCTCCGCTGCAGGCCTGACCGCATCGCCGTCGTTCCCTGCCATCGAAGACGACGTGCTGCGCTTCTGGAACGCCGACAACACCTTCCAGGCGAGCATCGACCAGCGTGAGGCCGGTTCCGAGGGCCAGAACGAATTCGTCTTCTACGACGGCCCGCCCTTCGCCAACGGCCTGCCGCACTACGGCCACCTGCTCACCGGCTACGTCAAGGACGTCGTCCCGCGCTACCAGACGATGCGCGGCAAGCGCGTCGAACGCCGCTTCGGCTGGGACACCCACGGACTGCCCGCCGAACTCGAAGCCGAACGCCAGCTCGGCATCACCGACAAGTCCGAGATCGGTGACATGGGCATCGCCCGCTTCAACGAAGTGTGCCGCTCCTCGGTGCTGACGTACACGAAGGAGTGGGAGGAGTACGTCACCCGTCAGGGCCGCTGGGTAGACTTCGACAACGACTACAAGACGCTCAACGTCGAGTACATGGAATCGGTCATCTGGGCGTTCAAGCAGCTGTGGGACAAGGGCTACGTCTACGAGGGCTACCGCGTCCTGCCGTACTGCTGGAAGGACCAGACGCCGCTGTCGAACCACGAGCTGCGCATGGACGAGGAAGTCTACAAGTCCCGCCAGGACCCCGCGGTGACGATCGGCTACAAACTCGCCGACTCCGATGAGTACGTCGTCATCTGGACCACCACCCCGTGGACTGTGCCGAGCAACCAGGCGGTGGCCGTCCACCCGGACGTCCAGTATGTCGCGGTGCGTCCCGGGCCCGAGGCGCCGGCTGAGCACCTGCGCGGCATCACCCTCATCATGGCCAAGGACCGGGTGGCCGCCTACGCGCGCGAGCTCGGCGAGGACCCCGAGGTGGTGCGCGAGATGACCGGCACCGATCTGCTCGGCCTGCGCTACGAACCGCCCTTCGGGTACTTCGAGGGCCGGCAGGAGGAGTTCGGCGAGGCGATGCACTCGATCCTCGCCGCCGACTTCGTCACCACCGATGACGGCACCGGCATCGTCCACCAGTCACCGGCCTTCGGTGAGGAGGACAAGGTGCTCACCGATGCCGCCGGGATCCACGCCGTTCGTCCCGTCGACGACGCCGGCTGCTTCGAAGCCCCGGTCACCGACTACGCCGGCCAGCAGGTCTTCGAGGCGAACAAGGCGATCATCCGCGACCTGCGCGACCACACCGGCCCGCTGGCCGGACGTTCGGCGCTGCTTGTGCGGCATGAGACCTACGAGCACTCCTACCCACACTGCTGGCGCTGCCGCACCCCGCTCATCTACCGGGCGGTGTCCTCGTGGTTCGTCAAGGTCACCGACTTCAAGGACCGGATGGTCGAGCTCAATGAGCAGATCAACTGGGTGCCGGAGAACGTCAAGCACGGCCAGTTCGGCAAGTGGCTGGAGAACGCCCGCGACTGGTCGATCTCTCGCAACCGGTTCTGGGGGTCGCCGATCCCGGTGTGGGTCTCGGACAACCCCGAATACCCGCGCACCGACGTCTACGGGTCGCTGGCCGAACTCGAAGCCGACTTCGGCCGGCTGCCGCTCAACGACAAGGGCGAACCGGACCTGCACCGGCCATGGATCGACGACCTCACCCGCCCGAATCCGGATGATCCGACCGGCCAGTCGACGATGCGCCGCGTGCCCGATGTCCTCGATGTGTGGTTCGACTCCGGTTCGATGAGCTATGCCCAGGTCCACTACCCGTTCGAGAACGCCGACTGGTTCGAACACCACTTCCCAGGCGACTTCATCGTCGAGTACATCGGCCAGACCCGCGGCTGGTTCTACACCCTCCACATCCTTGCCACCGCAGTGTTCGACCGCCCGGCCTTCCGCAACTGCATCAGCCACGGCATCGTGCTCGGCTCCGATGGGCAGAAGATGTCCAAGAGCCTGCGCAACTACCCGGACGTCAACGAAGTCTTCGACCGCGACGGCTCCGATGCGATGCGCTGGTTCCTGATGTCGAGCCCGATCCTGCGCGGCGGCAACCTCGTCGTCACCGAGCAGGGGATCCGCGACGGCGTGCGCCAGGTGATCCTGCCGCTGTGGAATGCTTGGCACTTCTTCGCCACCTACTCCAACAACGCCGACGGAGATGCCGGCACCCGCGGCTATGCCGCGCAGCCGCGTCACGAGTCCACCCGCGTGCTCGACCGCTACCTCATCGCCAAGACCCACGACCTCATCGTCGACTTCCAGCAGGCGATGGACGACTACGACGTGTGGGCGGCCTGCGAACTGGTCCGCGAGCACCTCGACATGTTCACCAACTGGTACATCCGCCGCTCGCGGCGGCGCTTCTGGGAGGGCACCGCCGAAGTGCGGGAGTCCTTCGACGTCTTCTACACCTGCTTCGAGGCGTTCCTGCGTGTGGCGGCCCCGCTGCTGCCCTTCACCGCAGAGGAGATCTTCCGCGGGCTCACCGGTGAGCGCTCCGTCCATCTGGCCGACTACCCCGACGCTGAGGCTTTCACCGCCGATGCCGATCTCGTCACCGCGATGGACCGCACCCGTCAGGTCTGCTCGACCGGCTCCTCGCTGCGCAAGGCCAACAACCTGCGTGTGCGCCTGCCGCTGGCCTCCCTGACGGTGGCCACCGATGAGGAGCTCGGCGCCGACTTCCGGTCGATCATCGCCGATGAGCTCAACGTCCGGGACGTCACCGTCATGGGCGTCGACCAGGCCGCTGCCGCCGGTTTCACCCTCGAACAGAAGCTCACCGTCAACGCCCGCGTCGCCGGCCCGCGCCTGGGCAGGAACGTGCAGGCGGCGATCAAGGGCTCGAAGGCCGGCGACTGGTCAGTCGCCGATGACGGCACCGTCACTGCCGGCGGGATCGAGCTCGAGGAAGGCGAATACACGCTCGACGAAGTCGCCGACGCCGGGGCAACGAGCGCTGCCCTGGCAGCGATGGATCGCGGCTTCGTCGCCCTTGACATCGAGGTCACCGACGAGCTGCGCGCCGAAGGCGTCGCTCGTGATGCGATCCGAGCGATCCAGAACGTGCGCAAGCAGCTCGACCTCGACGTCGCCGACCGGATCACGGTGCTGCTCTCGGCCCCCGAGCAGGTCCGTGCGGCCGTCGACTCCCACCGCGACATGGTTGCCGGTGAGGTGCTCGCCGTCGAATTCGGCACCACGAGCGAGCGGCTCAGCGGTGAGGAGGTCTTCACCGCCGGCGAACTCGCCTCCGATGCGGCCGTCCAGGTGAAGCGCGCATGAGCGAACACGACCCCGTCCACGGCACTGACGCTGCAGACATTGGGCCCGATGGCTCCGAGGTGCCGCAGCTGCCGGATTTCGAGGACAGCCCGCTCGTCCCACTCGTCCCCGACGACCCGGACGCAGCCGAGGTCGATGCGCTCGTCGCCGCCTCCCAGGGCGACGATGAGCCCGAGGCCGCTGTGCCCGCTGAGGCATGCGGCACCTCGGCGCTGGCCCGCGTGTACTCCGCGCTGCTCTCCCGGCAGGGGGAGACACAGGTCGAGCGCCGACTCGATGCGACCGAACGAGCCTGCCGACTGCTCGGCGACGTGCACAAGAGCGCTCCGGTCGTCATGCTCACCGGCACCAACGGCAAGTCCTCGACGGCGCGGATGGTCGATGCGATCCTCTCAGCGGCCGGGCTGCGGGTCGGGCGCTTCACGAGCCCGCACCTGCACCGGGTCACCGAACGCATCGCCGTCGACGGTGAGGAGGTCAGCGAACGCGTCTTCGTCGATGCCTATGACGCTGCCGCCCCGATCCTGGAGATGGTCGACGCGGAGCTCGTCGCCGCCGACCGTCCGAAGCTCACCTTCTTCGAAGCGCTGACGGTGCTCGCCTTTGCGATCTTCGCTGAGGCGCCCGTCGACGTCATGGTCATCGAGGTCGGGATGGGCGGCGAATGGGACTCCACCAACGTCGCCGATGCCGCCGTGTGCGGTTTCGCGCCGATCGGCTATGACCACCAGGCCTACCTCGGTGACACGCTCACCGAGATCGCCGCGACGAAGGCGGGAATCCTCAACCGCTCGATCGACCCGACTCCGTCCCCAGACCCGGTGGCAGTCATCGCAGGGCAGACTGCGGAGGCCGCCGAGGCGCTGGCAGTCCAGACAGCTGCACGGGGTGCGCCTGCGCTGTGGGCGGGGCAGAACTTCGGGTTGCGCGGGCGCGAACGCGCCGTCGACGGCCAGCTCATCGACGTGCAGGGACTCTACTCCGGATACCCGGACCTGTTCCTGCCGCTTCACGGGGAGCACCAGGCGCACAACGCCGCCTTGGCGATCGCCATGTGCGAGGCGTTCCTCGCCGATGCCGACAAGCCGCTGAACAGCGAGATCGTCGCCGAGGGAATGTCCCAGGTGACCTCGCCGGGACGCGCGGAGATCCTGCGCACCGAACCGACGATCCTCGTCGACGGGGCACACAATCCCGCCGCAGCCGAGGTGCTCGCTGACACGATCGACGAGGCGTTCGACTTCGAATTCGTCGTCGCAGTCGTCGCGATGTTCGCCGACAAGGACCCGCACGGAGTCCTCGAATACGTCCACCGGTTCGCCGACCGCATCGTCGTCTCCGAAGCGCTCTCTCCGCGAGCCCTCGAACACGGCGAACTCGCAGCAGCTGCCGCTGAGTGGTTCGACCCGGAGGACGTCACCGACACCCCCGACCTCAACGCTGCTCTCATGGCCGCGATCGACCTGGTCAACAGCCAGGACAGCCGGCACGCCGGGATCGTCGTGACCGGTTCGCTGCTGACCGTCGCCGAGGCCCGCACACTGCTGGGCAAGGGAGGCATCCAGTGACCGCCGAGCATCCGAACGCCGCAGGACGGGACAACCCGGGACCCAAGCCCGACGGGCCGCTGAAGTCGAAGCTGCCGGTGCTGTGCGGTTCGATCCTCATCTCAGAGATCTGCGTCGTCTACTTCGCCGGTCTCACCGGCATCGGGCTGAAACCGGTCAGCCTGCCGCTGCTCATCGCCGGCGTCGCAGTCATCACCGTTGTGCTGCTGGCCGCAGCGATCCTGCTGCCCCGCCGGATCGGCCAGAAGCGCCCTGGCATCCTGCTCGGGTGGATCGGTCAGGTGCTCATCGTCGCGTGCGGATTCGTGCTGCCGGCGATGTTCTTCATCGGTCTCGTCTTCACCGGCCTCTACGCGGCCGCCGTGTACTGGGGCAAGCGCATCGACCGCGAGGTCGTCGAGTACTTCAGCACCGGCGGGGGAGAAGCCACCACCTGATACCCGCGGTGTGAGCTGATTCTCACCGGCCGGGTGCGCCCGGTGGTGATGCAATAGACTGGCACCGCATTGCCCTGCTCGGCGCACGGAACGTCGACTGATGACGAAGGAGAACCTGGTGACCGAACGCACGCTCGTGCTCGTCAAGCCAGATGGTGTGCAGCGCGGCCTCATCGGCCAGATCATTGCACGCATCGAAGCCAAGGGATACAGCATCGAGAAGCTCGAGCTCGTCCACGCAACCGCGGAGCAGCTCGCCGCCCACTACGAAGAACACGAGGGCAAGCCGTTCTACCAGCCTCTCGTGGACTTCATGTCCGAAGGACCGCTCGTCGCACTCGTGGCCTCCGGCCACGGCGTCATCCCCGGATTCCGGTCACTGGCCGGAACCACCGACCCGACGACCGCTGCACCGGGCACCATCCGCGGCGACTTCGCCCGCGACTGGGGCGTCAACGTGCAGAAGAACCTCGTCCACGGTTCCGACTCCGAGGAATCAGCTGCACGCGAGATCGCCATCTGGTTCCCAGAGGACTGAGACAGACAGCTTCGCAGACAGATTCGGGGTGGGACGCGCACAGCGCATCCCGCCCCGACGTCGTTGCCGAGTGCTTCAGATCAGCCCGGAGAAGAACGTCCAGAACTTCACGATGATGAGCCCGTAGACGATGCACATCCACAGCACGCCGATGAGCAGCGCATGCTGGGCGAACACACGGGCATAAGGACTGGCCGTCACGCCGGCGCCGAAGAAACCGCGCAGCGCCGCATACCCGGTCACGACGCAGAACATCGGAATCGTCACCGTCCACACCACGATGCACCACGGGCAACCGACACCGATGGCGAAGATCGAGGTGTAGAAGAGGTACATGCACAGCAGCGCACCCGCCCCGAGACCGGCAGCCAGGCCCGTCCACAGCCAGCCGGGGAGTTCGACCCGGGCAAGGACGAGCACTCCGAACATGAGCGGCACGACGAAGGCCACGATGCCGAGGAACTGATTGGGAAATCCCAGCAGCTGTGCCTGCGGGTACTCCATGACCGACCCGCATGAGAAGAACGGGTTGAGATCGCACGACAGTGTGATGCCGGGATTCTCCAGCTTGCGCAGCTTGTCGATCGAGAGCAGGAACGACATCCACAGACCGATGACCGATCCGATGATGAGGAAGATCCCGAAGGGCAGCCGGCGCAGGAACCATGCATCGGCAGCCGGTCCGGCTGCAGGGGATGAAGCAGGGGAGGACGCCGCAGGACGTGTCTGGGCAGGAGGAGTATTCACCCCAACAGCATGCCGTGTCGGTTCGGTCCGCGACAAGTGTGCCCGGATGCCGAGGCTGATCTGCCCACAGTTGAACCTGCGCCGCTGCAGGACGGCACACTGTGCCTGTGACATAATGATGATGGCGACAGGCTGAACACACCCGGCCAGTTGCCCGCTTCCACCGAGCGGAGGTCTGACTCCCGCAGGTCAAAGCTGAAGCGGCACATGCGTGCCACCGCGCTGACGCAATTCGCGCGAGCCCATGTGTACCCACAGTTTTTCTGCCCGCCGGCACGGCTGCGACGCCGCGAGACGGGCACCGCCATCGCCCATGGCGCAGCTGGAAGGTGTGCCGGCTGCGGTGGGCAAGGAGCTCTATACAGATGAATCATGAACCCGAGGATCAGCAGAATCCGACAGAGGGCATTCTCGCCGATCTCGAAAACCTGCGTGCGCAGTCCGAAGCCAAGCGCACCGAAGACGACGCCAGCTCACGCGATGACGCACTCGCCGTCCTCGACGAAATAGCCGAAAAAGCCGAATCGCTGCGCGCCGGTCAGAGTGACGCAGCCGATGACGACGACAGCGCCGATGAATCCGATGCTGCCGAGGAGCAGACAGCACCTGCAGCCACTCGCCGCAAGGGCTCCGGGCTTCCAAAGTCAGCGCGTTCGGCTGTCGCCAACCGCGGCCTGATCTTCGAATCCTACGTCGGTGACTCCACCGAGGACGATGACGACGACTCCGACGACGATGATGACGACACCCCAGCACAGCAGGCCGTCACCCTTGACGTGCGCAACCCGTTCTCGTTCGGGTTCAATGCCGCGCGGGAGGAAACGGATGACGAGCCGCTGCAGCCGGTGAGCGTTCCGGCCGGCGGTGGCCTGCTGTTCCAGACCCCGCAGGCAGAGCTCGGTCAGCAGGTCGATCCTGACTGGACCCCGGATGACGACGACGATGATGATGACGACGACACGGATGACAGCGATCGTGATGACCGCTCTGACCGTGACGACGACAGCGATGACGACCAGCCGCGCCGCCGCCGGCGCGGAGGACGGGGCAAGCGCTCCCGCGGCCGAGGCGGTCAGAACGACGGCGACTCCGGTTCCGATAACGACAACCGCGGCAGCCGTCGCCAGCGCGGCGACGACAGCGACTCCAGCCAGGACGACCACAGCAAGTCCGACGACAGTACCGACTCCGGCAGCCGCGGCAGCCAGAATGACCGCGATGATCAGAAGCAGGACCGCAGCGACGATTCCGGTGACTCTGACGACGACTCGAGCAGCTCGCGCCGTCGTCGCCGTCGCCGCAGCCGGTCGGGCTCCGGCTCCGGCAGCGGCACCAGCGCCTCGGAAGTCACCGGCGTCAAGGGCTCAACCCGCTTGGAGGCCAAGCGCCAGCGCCGCCGTGAGGGCCGCGAAGCAGGTCGCCGCCGCCCGGTGATCTCCGAAGCGGAGTTCCTTGCACGCCGCGAATCCGTTGAGCGCACCATGCTCGTCCGCGACCGCGACGACCGCACCCAGCTCGTCGTCACCGAAGACGGCATCGCCGTCGAGCACTACCTCAGCGAGTCGAAGGCCCAGGCCTCGCTCATCGGCAACGTCTACCTCGGCAAGGTGCAGAACGTGCTCCCGAGCATGGAGGCTGCCTTCGTCGACATCGGCAAGGGCCGCAACGCCGTCCTCTACGCCGGTGAAGTCAACTGGGATGCCCTCGGTATGGACGGCAAGCCGCGCCGCATCGAGCTCGCGCTCAGCCCCGGCGATTCCGTGCTGGTGCAGGTGACCAAGGACCCGATCGGGCACAAGGGCGCGCGCCTGACTGCGCAGATCTCCCTGCCCGGCCGGTTCCTCGTCTACGTGCCCGGCAACGACATGACCGGCATCTCCCGCAAGCTGCCGGACAACGAGCGTCAGCGGCTGAAGAAGCTGCTCAAGCAGATGGTGCCCGAATCCGCCGGCGTCATCGTCCGCACCGCCGCCGAGGGCGCCTCGGAGACCGAGCTCGGCCGCGACATCGAGCGGCTGTCGAAGCGCTGGGCGTCGATCGAGAAGAAGTCGAAATCGACGAAGACGACTGCCCCGCAGCTGCTGTACAAGGAACCGGACATGATCGTCCGGATCATCCGCGATGTCTTCAACGAGGACTTCAGTGCGCTCGTCGTCGACGGTGATGAGTCCTGGGAGACGATCCACGAATACGTCGAGGCTGTCGCCCCCGACCTGCTCGCGCGGCTGAGCCGCTACGAGGAGGACGGTGACATCTTCGATCACTACCGCGTCAGTGAGCAGATCGACAAGGCCCTGCAGCGCAAGGTCATGCTGCCCTCCGGTGGTTCCCTCGTCATCGACCGCACCGAGGCGATGACGGTCATCGACGTCAACACCGGAAAATTCACCGGCTCCGGCGGCAACCTCGAAGAGACGGTCACGAAGAACAACCTCGAAGCAGCCGAAGAGGTCATCCGCCAGCTGCGGCTGCGCGATATCGGCGGCATCATCGTCGTCGACTTCATCGACATGGTCCTCGAATCCAACCGCGACCTCGTCGTGCGCCGGCTCGTCGAGTGCCTCGGCCGCGACCGCACCCGCCACCAGGTCGCCGAGGTGACCTCCCTGGGCCTCGTGCAGATGACGCGCAAGCGGATCGGCACGGGCCTGGCCGAATCGCTGGCTGCCGCCGGCGAGGACCTCTCCGGGCGCGGACTCGTGCTGCCGGGCACCGAGGAGGACGGCTCGGCGCGCAATCAGTACAAGTCGCGCAAGCGCCGCGGCCAGGACAACCGCCGTTCGAACAAGGACGCCCAGTCGCGCGAGGACGAGGAGAAGCAGTCCGCCTCACGCTCAGCTGTCGCTGCGATCGCCAAGGCGACGCTGAAGTCCGATGACGATGCGGAGGCCGCGAACGACGCGAAGGCGAACGCTGAGAACCAGGCGAAGGCCGAGGTTCAGGCGAAGGCCGATCCGCAGGCCGGCGATGCCGGCGAGCAGGCGAAGGCCGATGAGCACAAGAGCGACGCCGATGGCCAGTCGCAGCGCGGCAGCGGCTCCTCACGCTCGGGCCGGTCGCGCCGGGCGAAGAAGCAGGACGCCAAGCAGGCTGAAGCCAAGCAGGCCGAGGCCGATCAGTCTGATGCCGCGCAGGAAAGTGCCGGCGCATCTGACAGCGCAGCTGCGGACGCCAGCACCGGCAACCAGGACGCCGGCACCGCTGACACCGCCGAGGCGGGGGAGCAGAAGCAGAAGCGCAGCCGCTCCCGCCGCTCGCGCAAGCCTGCCGAGCCGAGCGGTCCGGCTCCGCTGATGATCGGTGCCGACGCTGAGACCCGCGTGCAGGAGGCTCCTGTGCAGCCTGCTCCGGTCTCTCAGGAGCTGGCGCAGGAGGAGGCGCAGTCCACGCGCACAGAGCCTGCGCAGCAGGCCGAGGAGAAGAAGGCCGAGGAGAAGAAGGCCGTGGCGCCTCCGATCCTCATCATCGGCGCCGACGACTGAGCGCACGACGCAGCCGGCGGCGCTGAGCTCAGCGAAGGGCTGACGCAGCTGCCGACCCACGCGTGACAGTGCCCGCTTCCGCATCTGTGCGGAGGCGGGCCCTGTCGCATGCTGCGGCCCCGCCGACCACGAGCGCAGAAACTCGAATCCAGCCTGCCGGACAAAAGTATTCCCTGGTCAGAGCGCTGTAAGCGCCGCACTCGCGGATCGGCCAGCCCCTTTGCTCTGGTTCTGCGCAGAGGCGTCTCAGCGGTGCTCAAAGTGTGATGCAGATAACGGTTGTGTAACTGAATGTTCCATGAGGGCCGTTAGCTGTTGCGATGGTCCGCGAATTCGTGGAACTTATTGCTTCATGAGCACCTTTGTGAGCGCCGCCACACTCCTACCTCTGGCGGCAAATGCGTCCATCGAAGAAAAGGTCGACGGCATCCTTGCTCCGTTCGTCGACCGTTTCGAAACAGTCATCTTCTACCCCATCTCGATCGGAGCAGTGTCGTTCCCGATCGTCGTCGCCTGGCTGATCATCGCAGCCTGCGTCTTCACCATCTACTTCGGCTTCATCCAGTTCCGCGGATTCGGCGTCGCGCTCGAAGTTGTGCGCGGCAAGTTCTCCTCCAAGGACGACCCGGGTGAGGTCACCCACTTCCAGGCACTGTCCTCGGCAGTCTCGGGCACGGTCGGCCTCGGCAACATCGCCGGTGTCGGTGCCGCGATCGCCATGGGCGGTCCGGGTGCCGCGTTCTGGATGGTCGTCGCCGGTATCCTCGGCATGGCCACGAAGTTCGTCGAGTGCACCCTGGGCGTCAAGTACCGCGAGATCGACCAGGACGGCGTTGTCCACGGTGGTCCGTTCAAGTACCTGCCCATCGCCTTCAAGTTCCTGAGCCGCCCGGTCGCAAAGGCGCTGACCGGCGTGTTCGCCATCGCCATCCTGCTGTTCGGCGTCGCCGGCGGCGGTATGTTCCAGGCCAACCAGACCGTCGTGCAGATGCAGAACTCCGCCGGCGGTGCCGACGGCCCGCTCGGCGACGGCATGGTCCGCCTCTTCATCGGCATCGGCATCGCACTGCTCGTCGGCCTCGTCATCATCGGCGGCATCAAGTCGATCGGCAAGGTCACCGACAAGCTCGTTCCGGGCATGGCGATCTTCTACGTCGTCTCCTGCCTCATCGTCATCCTCGGCAACATCGGCTTCGTCCCGACCGCCATCGGCATCATCATCAGCGGCGCCTTCAGCCCTGAGGGCATCGCCGGCGGTGTCGTCGGTGTCATGATCGTCGGCTTCCAGCGCTCGGCCTTCTCCAACGAGGCCGGCATCGGCTCGGCTCCGATCGCCCACTCGGCAGTCAAGACCCGCCGCCCGGTCTCCGAGGGCTTCGTCGCCCTGCTGGAGCCGTTCCTCGACACCGTCATCGTCTGCCTCATGACCGCTCTGACGATCATCATCGCCAACCAGCCGTCCTACAGCGAGGCCATCGAAGAGACCGCTGCCGGCGGTTCGGTCGACGGTGTCACCCTGGCATCGGATGCGTTCTCGACCATCACCGGCTGGTGGCCGATCCTGCTGACCGTCGCGGTTGTGCTCTTCGCCTTCTCCACCCTCATCACCTGGGCCTACTACGGTGAGAAGGCCTGGCACTTCCTGTTCGGTCGCCGCAAGTCCACCGACCTGGTCTACCGCCTCATCCTCATGGCGTTCATCGTCATCGGCTCGGTCGCCTCGTTCGGCAAGGTCATCGCCTTCGCTGACGCAGCACTGTTCATGTGTGCCTTCATCAACATCCTCGGCCTCTACATCCTCATGCCGGTCGTCAAGCGCGAGATGAAGCAGTACCTCGCCGACCGCAAGCACGGCAAGCTCTACGAGCTCGGTGCTGAGGACGAGGCGCACCTGGAGGAGATCCGCCAGGACCAGGGACTGAAGTGACCACCGCCTCGGCGCCGGCGAGCACCTGACCGGCACCGAGCCCGACCCCGAGCGCGGGAGGACAGCCAGCCTGTCCTCCCGCGCTCACGTCTATCCACTAATCTGAAGGCATGGCGCACATGACTCCGCTGCACGACCTCGCCGCCCGCTGCGGCATCAGCCCGGTGACCCGCGATGACGACGGCACCCAGCGCCCCGTTCCCGAGGCGGTCCTCACCGGCCTGCTCGAAGCTCTCGGGGTGGCCGCCACCACCGACGACGACGTCGCCGCCAGTCTGCAGCAGCTCGCCGATGACGAGGTGCGCCGGGGACTGCCGCGCTGCGTGACGATGCGGGCAGGCGCACCCGAAGGCGTGCCGGTCCACGTGCGCGAGGGAGCGCCCTACCGGCTCCTCATCGAGACCGAAGACGGTGCCGTGCTGCCGGTCGAGGCGATCGGCGAGGCGACCGCGACCACCTCGGTGATGGTCGACGGGACACCGCAGCTGCGTCAGTGCCGCACCGCCGTTCTGCCCGAAGGGCTGCCGACCGGCTACCACACCCTCGTGCTCACCGACGGCGACGCCGAGCACGGCTGCCCGCTCATCGTCGCCCCCGCCGCCACACCCGGTCCCGGCAGCCGTGCAGGGCAGGCCGGGGATGCCCGCGAGCGGATGTGGGGCCTGTGCGCTGACCTCTACGCGATCCGGTCCCACCGCTCCTGGGGAGTCGGGGACTTCGGCGACCTCAGCGACCTCGTCATCGCCGCCGCCGACCGCGGTGCCGACTTCATCCGACTGGGTCCCATCCACGCACTGCCGATCCGCGAAACCAACGTCAAGAGCTCGAAGGCCAGCCCACTGGGCACCCCATCTCCCTACGTGCCCTCCAGCCGGGTGGCGATCGACCCGATCTACCTGCGCATCGAAGACGTCCCGGAGATCGGCCACGTTCCCGCCGCCCAGCGCGAGGCGATCCAGTCACTCGGCCGCGGCTGGGGCCGGCCGAATGCCGCCGCCGAGCCGATCCCGCGCGCCAAGGTGCTCGGCGACAAGCTCGCCGCCCTGCGCATCCTCTACAGCATGCCCCCGACGCCGACGCGGCGCCGGCTGTTCGCCGACTTCTGCCGGCAGGCCCCGGAGTCGCTCAAACGCTGGGCGCTCATGAGCGCGGCAGCCGCCCACTACGCCACCGGGCGGAACCCGGATGCGTGGCGGGAGAAGATGCCGCACCCGCACAGCAGGACAGCCGCGGAGTTCTCCGAAGAGCACCGCACCGATGTCGAGTTCTGGCTGTGGACCCAGTTCCTGGCCGTCGAACAGCTGCGCCAGGTCAAGGCTGTGGCCGCACAGGTCGGCATGCGGGTCGGGCTCATCACCGACATCGCCCCGGGCATCAGCGCCGAGGGCGGAGACTGGTGGGCGGGCCTGCCCGGCGAGGACGCCGACTCCGGCGGTCAGAGCCTGTACCTCGACGGCATCGAACGCCGCGACGGCTCGGCCTCCAGCGGCGATGCCGCCCTGCGCCCGTGGAATCCGCATCTGCTCGCCGCAGACGGCTACACCGCGGTGCGCGACATGCTGCGCACCGCCGCGGCCGGAGCCGGGGCGATCAGCATCGAGCGCTTCTCCAGCCTCGGCCGGCAGCGGTGGGCCCTCACCGACGCCGAGGAAGATGCCTGGGCCGAAGTGAACCTCGGGAGCGAGGCGATCGATGCGGTGCTCGCCCTCGAATCCGAACGCCTCGGCCTTGACATCCTTTCAACCACCTCGGTGTGGGAGGACCCCGAGCTGCGCCACAGCTTCGCTGACGGGACCGCGCCGGTTGAGACGATCGCCGTGCTCACCCCGCCGACCCACACACCGCTGGCCAGCTACATCAACCTCGGCGACATCGAGGCCGCGCAGAAGCACAAGGCCCTCGACGGCGACGTCCACCAGCTCACCAGCGACGCCCGCACTGCCCGCCAGGAGGTGCTCAAGGAAGCCGCCGAACTCGGTGCGCTGGCCCCGACCGAGACGATGGTCGGCACGATCGACGAACCCTGGCCGGTCGTCGCCGGGCTGCACACCTACCTCGGACAGCTCAACGCCGTCTACCTCGGAGCCTCCCTCATGGATATCGTCGGCCAGGAGGCCCCGCCGCACATTCCGGGCGCGGGGGAGTCCCACCCGAACTGGTCGGTGGTGCTCCAGGACGCGAACGCCCAAGCGGTCCTCATCGAGGAACTCGACCAGCATCCCGGCTTCGCCCAGATCGCGAACACGCTGAGCGAACAGGTCTCCGGTGGCCTTAGGCTGGAGGCCACCGAGCCGGCCGCCGGCTTCGCCGCAGACACCGGTTCGACGGCCGCCGACGAACTCCAGGCCGATGCCGGAGAGGGCGCATCGGGCAGCGAACGGCAGACCACCGGCTCGACAGCTGCCAGCGCCCGCACCCGTGAGGAGGACAGATGACCAGCGAATCCGCGAACGCGCAGTCAGCCGGCAGCGCGACCGGTGTGCCGGCAGACGCCCACGCCGAGGCGCCTGCGGAGCTCACGCGACTGCGCAACAGCATCGACAACGTCGACGCCGCGCTCATCCACATCCTCGCCGAACGGTTCAAGCTCACCGAAGCCGTCGGCCGGCTCAAAGCCAGCAGCGACTTGCCGCCCGCCGACCCGGCACGTGAGGCCCGGCAGGTCGAACGGCTGCGCTCCCTGGCCGAGGAGAGCCACCTCGATCCCGAATTCGCTGAGAAGTTCCTCACATTCATCGTCGCCGAGGTCATCCGCCACCATGAGCGGATCGCCGAGGAGAACCGCGACAGCTCAGCCTGAGCCGGTGCGGCGCCGGCTGCCAGGGGAGAGGCGTCGGTGACAGGGCCGCCCGGCTGCTTTGAATCCGGTGGCCAGGCGCGCTAGACTGTTGCGTCGGTGCAGAAAGCACCACGGTCGATCCTTCCTCTCAATGGGTCGGATCCTCCTGCCGGTTGCCGCGCAGCCTGCAGAAGGAGACGGACCAAGGAAGTATTGCCGTTTAGGGAAGTCGCCGCAGCATCCGGCTGGGCGCGCAGAATGCTAAGAAGGGGTTCGCACATGGTCTATGCCATCGTCCGTGCCGGCGGCCATCAGGAGAAGGTCAGCGTCGGCGATATCATCACCGTCAACCGTATGAAGGCCGCAGCAGGCGACAACGTCGAACTCGAAGCAGTTCTGCACGTCGACGGCGACACCGTCACCCACGACTCTGACTCGCTTGCCAAGATCACCGTGACCGCCGAGGTCGTCGACGAGACCCGCGGACCGAAGATCGTCATCCAGAAGTACAAGAACAAGACTGGATACAAGAAGCGGATCGGTCACCGCCAGGATCTCACCCGCCTGAAGATCACCGGTATCAAGTAAGCACACCCAGCTCTTTCTAGGAGACACACTATGGCAACGAAAAAGGGAGCGAGCTCGACCAAGAACGGTCGCGACTCAAACGCCCAGCGACTGGGTGTCAAGCGCTTCGGCGGCCAGACCGTCAACGCCGGCGAGATCCTCGTCCGTCAGCGCGGCACCCGTTTCCACCCGGGCGCCAATGTCGGCAAGGGCGGCGACGACACGCTGTTCGCCCTCTCGGCAGGCACCGTTGAGTTCGGCGCAAAGGGCGGCCGCAAGGTCGTCAACATCGTCGCCGGCTGATAACAGACATTCCGGCAGCCCAGCTGCCAGCTCACCACGACGGTGAGCGCACGGAGGGGTGAGTCCGCACGGACTCACCCCTTTGCGCATCTCCCGCTCCGTTCGCCCCGCGGGTGCACCACCCACCGCGACGCTGCGCCCGCTAGGCTTGAGCGGGCAACAGCACAGTCGTGCCAGCACTCAGACCAGGCACCACAGCTAGTCGGCAACCACAGGATGACAGGACGCTATGGCCATCGAATTCATTGACCGTGTGACTCTGCACGTCTCCGCAGGCGACGGCGGCAACGGCTGCACGTCGGTGCGACGTGAGAAGTTCAAGCCCCTCGGCGGCCCCGACGGAGCCAACGGCGGCAACGGCGGCGACGTCATCCTCGAAGTCGACGACCAGACCACCACGCTCCTGCCGTACCAGCGCTCACCGCACCGCAGCGCCCCCAGCGGTGGGATCGGCAAAGGCGACCTGCGGCATGGCGCCGACGGTGAGGACCTCATTCTGGCCGTGCCCTCCGGCACGGTCGTGAAAGCCGCTGATGGCACCCTGCTGGCCGACCTTGTCGAGCCGGGCACCCGGTTCATCGCCGCCGCCGGCGGCCGCGGCGGACTCGGCAACGCAGCCCTTGCCTCCAAGAAGCGCAAGGCACCCGGCTTCGCCCTGCTCGGCGAACCCGGCGAGACCCGCGACCTCATCCTCGAAGTCAAGACCGTCGCCGACGTCGCCCTCATCGGCTACCCGTCAGCCGGCAAGTCCAGCCTCATCGCTGCCCTCTCGGCAGCCAAGCCGAAGATCGCCGACTACCCCTTCACCACGCTCGTGCCCAACCTCGGCGTCGTGCAGGCAGGCGACACCCGCTACACGATCGCCGATGTGCCCGGGCTCATTCCCGGCGCCGCACAGGGCCGCGGTCTCGGCCACGAGTTCCTCCGCCACGTCGAACGCTGCGCAGTCCTCGTCCACGTCATCGACATGGCCACCTGGGAGACCGACCGCGACCCGGTCAGCGACCTTGCGACCATCGAAGCCGAACTCGCCGCCTACGAGGTCGACGTCGCCCCCGGAGACGACAACGCCGCAGGCGACCTGCTGCCGCTGACCGAACGGCCCACCCTCGTGGCCTTCAACAAGGTCGATGTGCCCGATGCACAGGATCTGGCCGACATCGTCCGCGAGGACGTCGAGGCCGCCGGCTACCGGGTCTTCGACGTCTCGGCTGCCACCCACAAGGGACTGAAGGAACTGTCGTACGCGCTGGCCGACATCGTCGCCGCCGAGCGCGAACGCCGCGCCGCCGAAGCGAAGGAACCGGTGCGCACCGTCATCCGCCCGGTCGCCGTCGACGACACCGGATTCCAGATCGTCGAAGAGCGCTCCGCTGACGGTCCGGTCTTCCGGATCCTTGGCGCCAAGCCCGAACGCTGGGTGCGCCAGACCGACTTCGGCAACGACGAAGCCGTCGGCTACCTTGCCGACCGGCTCGAGCGCCTCGGTGTCGAAGATGAGCTGTTCCGGGCCGGAGCCAAGCCCGGTGAGACGATCGTCATCGGACCCGATGACGGGGTGGTCTTCGACTGGGATCCGACCATGGTCGGCGGAGCCGAACTGCTCGCCGCCCCGCGCGGCGGCGACGCCCGGCTCGAAGAGAGCGGCCGCGCCACCCGCCGGGAGCGCAAGGCCGCCTTCCACGAGCGGATGGACGCCAAGGCCGCCACGCGCGCCGAGTTCGAAGCCGAGCGGCTGGCCGAGAAGGCCCTGCGGGAGGAAGGAGAACAGGGGTGAGCGATGTGACCCTGGGGGCCACCCGCGAGGCGGTGCGCCGCGCCAAGCGCGTCGTCGTCAAGATCGGCTCCTCGTCGCTGACCTCGGTGGCAGGCGGCCTCAACCGCGACCATCTGCGCGCTTTGACGACCGCACTGGCTCAGCACCGGGCTGCCGGCCACGAGGTCATCCTGGTCTCCTCCGGCGCGATCGCCGCCGGCCTCGAACCGGCCGGGCTGCCCAAACGGCCGAAGGACCTCGCCACCCAGCAGGCCGCCGCGGGCGTCGGCCAGGGCCTGCTCATGGCCGCCTACACCACCGTGCTGCGCGAGCACGCCGTTGTGCCCGGCCAGGTGCTGCTGACCGCCGATGACCTCATCCGCCGCACCCAGTACCGCAACGCCCAGCGGGCCATCGAACGCCTCCTGGCGCTGGGCGTCATGCCGATCGTCAACGAGAACGATGCTGTGGCCACCCACGAGATCCGCTTCGGCGACAACGACCGGCTCGCTGCGCTTGTGGCCCACCTGACGCACGCCGATGCGCTCGTGCTGCTCTCCGACGTCGACGCCCTGTACACCGCACCCCCGGGCGACCCGGACTCCCGCCGCGTCGACTTCGTCCCGGACCAGGACGCACTGGCCGCCTACGGCATCGGCGGCACCGGGGCGGCCGGCACTGGCACCGGCGGGATGCTGACGAAGGTGCAGGCGGCGACGATGGCCGCCGACTCCGGCATCCCGACCGTGCTGACAGCAGCCGACAACGTCTACCGGGCACTGGCCGGAGAGGACATCGGCACTTACTTCGCCGTCACTCACCGGCGCCGCCAGACCCGCCTGCTGTGGCTGGCGCACCTGGCCCAGACGCTCGGCTCCATCCGCATCGACGACGGCGCCGTGCGCGCGATCTCGCGGCGCGGCACCTCCCTGCTGGCAGCCGGGGTCACCGGCATCGACGGGGAGTTCGAAGCCGGAGATCCAGTTGATGTTCGCGACTCTGAGGGTAGGCTGGTGGCGCGTGGGCTGGTGAATTTCGCCACTCACGAACTCCCAGACATGTTCGGGCTGTCCACTGATGAACTGGGTCGGCGCTTCGGGGATGACTACCGCAAGGAGATCATCCACCGCAACGACCTGGTTCTCACCGACGCCGTCTTCTAGAAAGCACTGACCATGACGGAAACTGCGACTTCTGAGATCCATCCCAAGACCGTGCGCGCGGTCACCCGCATCGCCAAGAGCGCCAAGGATGCCTCCACCGAGCTGGCCACCACCTCGACTGCGGTGAAGAACGGCGCGCTCGAGGCGATCGCCCGGACACTGGAGGAGAACACCGCTGACATCCTGCAGGCCAATGCCGAGGACCTGGAGATGGCGGAGAAGAAGGGCACGGCTGAGGCACTGCTCGACCGGCTGCGGCTGACCGAGGAGCGCATCGCCGACATCGCCGGTGCCGTGC
Organism: Brevibacterium sp. UBA7493; assembly: GCF_002479565.1. Lineage (NCBI taxonomy): Bacteria > Bacillati > Actinomycetota > Actinomycetes > Micrococcales > Brevibacteriaceae > Brevibacterium > Brevibacterium sp. UBA7493. The sequence continues at coordinate 179,277 of NZ_DLOD01000014.1, forward strand.
GCGAGGTCATCGCGCTCGACGACCCGGTCGGCACCGTCATCCAGGGCCGCACCCTGCTCAACGGCATCCAGCTGACCGAACAGCGGGTGCCGATGGGCGTCATCGGTGCGATCTACGAAGCCCGCCCGAACGTCACCGTCGACATCGCCGCCCTTGCCATCAAGGCCGGCAACGCCGTCGTGCTGCGCGGGGGATCGGCTGCGAAGTCCTCGAACACGCTGCTCATCGAGCTGTTGCGCTCAGCGGTCGAAAGCACGGGCCTGCCGGCCGCGACCGTCGCCGGCATCGACGAGTACGGCCGCGACGGTGCGAAGGTGCTCATGCAGTCACGTGACTTCGTCGACCTGCTCATCCCACGCGGCGGCGCCGAGCTCATCTCCACCGTCGTCCACGAGTCGATCGTGCCGGTCATCGAGACCGGGGTCGGCAATGTGCATATGTTCCTCGACGCCTCGGCCACGGCCCGGCAGTCCGCCGACCTGGTCGTCAACTCCAAGACCCACCGGCCGAGCGTGTGCAACGCCCTGGAGACCCTGCTGGTGCATGAGAAGGCGGCCCGGCGCGTGCTGCCGACGATCCTCGGCGAACTCGACGCCCACGGCGTGACGATCCACGCTGGTTCCGATGTCGGCGAGCACGCGCCAGAGGGAGTCAAGGTCCGGCGGGTCTCGCGCCGTGACTGGGCCAAGGAGTACCTCGGCCTGGAGATCGCCGTCAAGCTCGTCTCCAGCCTGGACGAGGCCATCGAGCACATCCGCGCCTACACTTCCGGCCACACCGAGGTCATCGTCACCAACGACATCTCCAACGCCGACGCCTTCGTCGGTGCCGTCGATGCCGCCGCTGTCGGTGTCAACGTCTCGACCCGGTTCACCGACGGCGGTCAGTTCGGCCTCGGAGCGGAGGTCGGCATCTCGACGCAGAAGCTGCACGCGCGCGGGCCGATGGGTCTGACCCACCTGACGACGAGCAAGTGGATCATGCGCGGCAGCGGACAGCTGCGCACCTGAACCGACGGTCAGCCACGCCGCGCCCCGGGTGCGCGCTGACCTGCTTTTCATGAGAAACTGGTGATGACTGTCGCGCCCGCGCGTCAGCCGGCACCATCTGATACAAGGAGAAACTGAGTGAAGACCGCCATCCTGCTCGCCCAGGCAGCACCTGAGCACCATGTCGTGATCGACCTGCCGATGGACCCGATCTACTTCGGCCTCATCGCATTCGGCATCCTGATGTTCCTCATGTTCGTCACGATGTCGTGGAAGGGCATCTCGCACCGCCACTGACATGTCATCAGGTCCGCGCAGAGTCGGTGTCATGGGTGGCACCTTCGATCCCATTCACAACGGTCACCTGGTCGCCGCCAGCGAGGTGGCGGCCACGTTCGACCTCGATGAGGTCGTGTTCGTACCCACGGGCATCCCGTATCAGAAGCAACACGTCACCGCTGCTGAGCACCGCTACCTCATGACGGTCATCGCGACCGCCTCGAATCCGCGGTTCACCGTCTCCCGCGTCGACATCGATCGGCCCGGGGAGACGTACACCATCGACACGCTGCGCGATCTGGCCGAGGTGTATGGTGAAGAAACTGAGCTGTACTTCATCACCGGCGCCGACGCGGTCGAGCAGATCCTGACGTGGAAGGACGTCGAGGAGCTGTTCTCGCTGGCGCACTTCGTCGGTGTCACCCGGCCCGGCCATGACCTCAACGGCGACGGCATCCCGACCGATGAGCTGAGCCAACTGCAGATCCCGGCCCTGGCGATCTCCTCGACCGACTGCCGGGCACGTGTGGAGAGGGGCCTGCCGGTCTGGTACCTGGTGCCCGATGGTGTCGTGCAGTACATCGCAAAGCACGAGCTGTACAGGAGTGAGGATGGCTGACGAGTTCATGTCCCGCAAGGCGCGCCGCGAAGCAGAGCGGCGCGCCGCCGAGCAGGCTTTCGAAGCTCGGCACAGCAGCGGACAGCCCGGGCAGCCTCCGGCGGACACGACGCCGGTACAGCAGACCCAGGAGCCTGCCGCCCAGCCGGCAGCCGGGCAGCAAGCCATCCCGTCCTTCGACGCCGCCGAGGTGCCGCCGGTGCGCCACGAGCGCGGTCCGCTGGCAGCCGACCGGCCGGTCGAAGAAGCACCCCCGCAGACCGCAGCCAACCGCCGCCGCTACGACGACGCCTCGGCACCGGTGCGCGAAGCCGAATGGCAGCGTCAGCAGCCGCAGCAGAGCCAGCCGGTTCAGCAGCACGCGGCTGCGCAGCCGCAGGTGCAGGAAATCCAGTCGACACCCTCACCCTCACAGCCGGTGCCCTCACCGCCAAAGCCCGAGCACGCACCGCCTCCCTCAGCAACAGACCTACCGGCATTCGCCACCCGCGCCGAACGACGCCGCTACCTGCGTGAGCATGGCCTCGTGCCCGCACCGGCCGACGCCGCCACCGGTGAGAGCGCCGCCGGCACCGGTGAGAGCGCCGCCGGCACCGGTGAGAGCGCCGCCGGCACCGGTGAGAACACCGGCGGCACCGGACCGACCGCACAGGACAACCCGGCAGCAGCGAGCGATGACACCGAGCAGGCTGCGGCGATGACTCCGCGTCCACCGGCCCCGCCGGTCGAGGAGCGCAGCGCAGCCGCAGACCAGCGTCCGTACCCCTCGGCTCCGGCCCGGCAGGCCACGGCGAGCAATCTCGCCGGCGACCTCAGTGACGACGTCGCAGACGAACGCCCGCACACCATGAGCCCCGGTGCCTATGCCACGAGCCAGCCAGGCACCCCTGCGGCCCCGGGTCAAGGATCCGGCGGGATGCCCGTCGAGCACATCGGCACGCAGCGCATGTCGCCAGAAGCCAGGCCCGATGCGGTCGTCGCCTCCCCGCCGGCTGCCACCCAGCCAGCCGCCTCACCGCTGCCCTCAGCCCGGCCGATGCCCACGCCGTCTGCCCAGCAGACCGCAGCACCCGAACGGGCCGCCACAGCAACCCCGGTGCCCGAGCATGCCCGCCCGGTCGCCGGCACGACCCCGCCGACGGCAGGAGATGCGGACCTCACAGCACGACGCCAGCGCCGGGCACCGGTCGTCAAGCCCCCGCAGACAGAGGGCATCCGCGTCGTCACCGGCGCCACCCAGCTCGCCCGCACCCAAGCGGCGATCGACGAGGCCCGGCGCGCCGACGACGCCCAGACGCCCACCGCCTCGGGTACGGCCGCCGGCACCCAGACCGACCCCAGCGCCGAACCCGACGACCACGCACTGCGGCTGCGCGCCTCCGGCCCGATGACCACCCCGATCGACGCGATCCCGCACGAGGACCTCGACAAGGAGGTCGAAGGCGACGCCGTCGAATCGTGGGACGCCCCGGATGCCGGGGAGGGAGATGAACTCGCCAGCCCGCCGGCCCCGCCGATGAGCGCGCGCCAGATCACTCACGAAGACGGCGACATCCTCTACGACGGCGAGCCGTCGAAGCTGCCGTTCATCGTGCTGGGAGGCGCAGGAGTCGCCGCACTCATCCTCATCATCTTCGCCCTCATCCTCATCTTCTGAGGTCTCCTCGCAACGAAAGGAACTGCGTGACGGCTACCGACCACGCGATCGCACTGGCCCGGACTGCTGGGCAGGCCGCCGCCGACAAGCTCGGCACCGACATCGTCGCCCTCGACGTCAGCGAGCAGCTCTACCTCACCGACATCTTCCTCATCGCCTCCGTGTCCAATGAGCGGCAGGCCGGAGCCGTCATCGACGCCGTCGAAGAGGCGCTGCGCACAACCTACGACGTCAAGCCGACCCGGCGCGAGGGCAAGGGCTCCTCCGGCTGGTCGCTCATCGACTTCGGCGATGTCGTCGTCCACGTCTTCACCGCCGAGGACCGGCAGTTCTACGCACTTGAGAGCCTGTGGAAGGACTGCCCGGTCATCCAACTCGACATCGACGCAGACACCGACGAGGCAGCGGCTGATGAGCCGGCGGCAGGGGAGCAGGCCTGATGGTCCAGGCGCTGTACTTCGTCCGCCACGGCGAGACCGACTACAACCGCGAGGGCCGCTTCCAGGGCCACGCCGACATCCCGCTCAACGCCCGCGGCCTTGATCAGGCGGCAGCCGTCGCCGCTGAGCTGGCCGGCCACGACATCCGCACGATCGTCTCCTCCGATCTCTCCCGTGCCCGCGAGACCGCTGATGCGATCGCCGAAGCCCTCGGCGTCGAGGTCAAGGAGAACCCGCTGCTGCGCGAACTCAACGTCGGCGACTGGCAGGCCAAGACCCGCCAGGAGATCAGCGAGATCTGGCCCGAGCAGCTCGCTGCCTGGCTCGGCGGCCAGGACATGCGCCCACCCGGGGGCGAGAGCCGCAGCGAATCAGCCAGCCGCGTCGTGCAGGCGATCCGATCCCTCGTCGCAGAGATCGGCGAGGTCGACGGAGCGATCGCCATCGTCGCCCACGGTGCCGTGCTGCGCGGGGCTGCCGAGGAGCTCCTCGGCATGGGCGCCGGCAGCGGCAGCCTCGGCGTGCTCGGCAACTGCGCCTACGGCGTGCTCACCCCGCGCCGGGATGCGTGGGTGCTGCGCAGCTGGGGGATGAGCGCCACCGACACCCCAGCCTGAGGCGTGCCGACCGGCTCAGCCGGCCGGTGTCAGGCCTGGACTGCGTGCTTATCGTTCATCAACCGGTGGGCGAGATCGAGCAGCTGCTGGGCTGAGCGCTCCCAGCTGAACGTCTCTGCCTGCCTGCGTCCTGCCTGGGCGGCGTCCTGCCAGCGTTTCGCATCGGCGAACCGGAGCACGGCAGCGGCCACCGCCTCGGGATCGTGCGGGTCGAAGAACTCCGCGACCCCGTCGGCGAGCTCATGAAAGACCGGAATGTCTGACAGGGCGACAGGAACTCCGCGGCTCATCGCCTCGACGACCGGCAGACCGAAGCCCTCATCGAAGGACGGCATGACGAGCGCGGTCGCTCGGTCGAGCAGCTGCTGGTAGTCCGCATCGCTGATCCCGCGGTGGAAGACCACCCGGGCACAGTCCGGGGTGAGGCTGCGCAGCCGCGCCTCGATCTGCGGGGTGATGCCACTGGCCAGGTGCAGCGTCCAGCCTGGCAGCCAGTGCAGCGACTGGACGAGTGTCTCGACGTTCTTATACGGCAGGAACGAGCCCATGTAGACCAGCGTGCGCGCATCATGGCCGCTGCTGCGCTGCGGCAGCTCAGCCGGCGGGGTGGCGGCGTTGCGGATGACGGTGACTGGACGGCTGGTGAAGTCCTGCTCGGCCAATAGCCGGGCGGTCGTCTCCGAGACCGCAGCAACCGCATCAGCACGGTCGAGCAGCAGCCGCTGCGGCCAATGCGCCCGGTGATACAGCCGCCACAGCCCGCGCACCGGCACCGGCAGGTCCCGCGGCGGCAGCGGATGGGAGTAGTAGATGAGGTCGTGGATGGTGAGGATCAGCTTGTAGTCACGCGGCCAGGAGCCCATCACCTGCATGGGGGAGAAGACGACATCGGCGCCGAGCCGGTTGAGCTTCGTGCCGATCCACAGCTCCGCCGGCGACAGCGGGGAATTGAGCTTCACCGACTCGACCTCGGGCAGCAGGGCCAGCTGCCGGTCGTCGTGGATGATGGCGGTGACGTCGACGTCGGTGCCGGCAGTGAGCTCGAGCAGGGAGGTGAGCAGGGAGGCACCGTACCGGGAGATCCCGTCATGATGGGTCATGCGGGTGAACCGGGCATCGAAGAAGAGTCTCATCGCCACCAGCCTAGGCCACGTCCAGCGGTGATCTGCGGTCGGTTGCAGTGTCATATCCGGTTCTCAGCGTTTTGGCGAGCTTCGTTCAGTGTCGATATTATGTTGCGTATGTTCGAAGCGACTCCCGCCCCCGTGCCAGCAGCCGCATTCCGAGCTCTTCGATCTGAGAGCGCCATCACGGGTGGACGGGTGGAACATCCATGACGGGACTTGTGACCCTGGTCCTGCTGGCCGGTCTTGTCGCACTGACCCCGGTCATCACCGCTCTCGCCGGCCGGGCCTCCGGCTGGCTCATCGGCGCCGCGTACGTCGCCGCCGCCATTGCCTTCATCCCGGCCACCCAGGCGGTCCTCGCCGGTGACACACCGGAATGGGCGCTGCCGTGGATGCCGGCCTTCAACGTCGACCTCGCCTTCCGCATCGACGGCATCGGCGTGGTCTTCACCCACATCGCGCTGCTCATCGGCGCGGCCGTGCTGTTCTATTCGACGCACTACCTCGACAAGGGCCGCAACCTCAGCTTCTACTGGCTGATGGTCGCCTTCACCTTCTCGATGGTCGCTCTTGTGCTGACCAACGACCTCGTCGTCCTGTTCATCACCTGGGAGCTGACCTCCCTGGCGTCCTTCATGCTCATCGCCCGATCCGGCTCATCCGGGCAGGCGCCGTCGTTCCGCACACTGCTCATCACCTTCGTCGGCGGTCTGCTGCTGCTCGTCGCCGTCGGCTTCATCATCGCCTTCACCGGCACCACGAACATCGTCACCGCCCTGACCGACCCGTTCTGGGCAGCCAATCCGGCCGCCACCACTGCCGTGGCGCTGCTCGTGGCGATCGCGGCGATGACGAAGTCCGCGCAGTTCCCGTTCCACACCTGGCTGCCCGATGCGATGGCCGCTGCCACCCCGGTCAGCGCCTACCTGCATGCCGCCGCCGTCGTCAAAGCTGGCATCTTCCTGCTCATCCGCTTCAGCCCGGCCTTCCACACCACCCCGGCCTGGAACGGCCTGCTCATCACCGCCGGCCTCATCACGACAGCCCTCGGCGGCTGGTTCGCCCTCAATCAGGCGGACCTGAAGAAGCTCATGGCCTACTCGACGGTCAGCCAGCTGGGCCTCATCGTCGCCGCGATCGGCGTCGGCAGCGAACTGGCGCTGGCTGCGGCCGTGTTCCACGTCATCGCCCACGCGCTGTTCAAGTCCGGGCTGTTCATGATGGTCGGCGTCGTCGACCACATCGGCCACACCCGCATGTTCGGGCGCATCCCGCAGCTGTTCCGAGTCGCCCCGATCTCGTTCGCCGTCACCATCATCGGCACCGCCTCGATGGCCGGCATCCCGCCGCTGCTGGGCTTCGCGTCGAAGGAGACGGTCTTCATGGCGCTGCGCGAGACCCCGGGTGCTGCCGCGCTCGGCTGGCTCGCCCTCATCGCCGGTGCTGCCGCCTCGGTGCTGACGTTCGCCTACTGCGCCAAGATCGTCTTCGGCAGCTTCGTCGACGGGCCTGAGGTGCCGGCCGAGAAGCTCGGTCACGAGGACACGGTGATGCTCACCTTCGCGGCCCTGCCGATCCTCGCCTCCGTGCCGCTGGCGTTCATGCTGCCGACGCTGGAGAAGCTCGTCGTCCCGGCCGCTGCTGCAGCGCTGCCGGGCACCGACCCGCACCCGCACCTGGCGCTGTGGCACGGCATCAGCCCCGAGCTCATCGCCTCCGCCCTCATCATCGCCGCCGGCATCGTCATCATCCTCATCCGCCAGCGCGCCTGGGAATTCTTCACCGCCGCAACCCTGCCGTTCAACGGCGCCGATGTCATCGACGTCATCACCCGGTTCCTCGGCCGGCTCGGCGCCCGGGCCACCCGTCTCATCGGCGATGAGCGCGGCGCCCCGCACGCCGCAGCACTCATCGGGTTTATGACGGTTGTCTCGATCGGCGGCTTGGCCACTGTGCTGGCCGGCCACGAGCTGCCGGCCGCGCAGCCAAATCTGTCGCGCCCGATCGACTACGTGCTGCTGGGACTCATCGGGTTCTCCGTCATCGCCGTGTGCTTCTCCCGCTCCCGCATGACCGCCACCGTCGCGCTGTCGGCCGTCGGCATCCTCGCGACCATCCAGATCATGGCAATCGGCGCACCCGACGTCACGCTCACCCAGCTGCTCGTCGAGGCGATGACGATCATCGTCATCATGCTCGTGCTGCAGAAGCTGCCGCGCACCTTCTGGAAGTATCCCAAGCGCATGCAGGTCCGCCGCGGCGTGCTCGCCATCCTCGCCGGCATCGGCGTCGGCGGCATGACGTGGGCGATGGCCGGCCGGCGCGAACGCTCCGACATCGCGATGTGGTACCTGAATGAGGCCCCGGAGATCTCTGGGGGCAACAACATCGTCAACGTCATCCTCGTCGAATTCCGTGCACTCGACACCCTCGGCGAACTCACCGTGCTCGGCATGGCCGGCATCGCCATCGTCGCCGTCATGTCGACGGTGCGCGACAAGTACATCGACCCGCCGGCCTCCGAAGTTCCGGAGATGCCGCGCCGGCCGTGGATCGTGCTGCGCCCCCGCGGCTCCATGGCCCACCGTGCCGTGTCCCTGGCATGGCCGAACGTCGTGGCCATGCAGCTCATGGTCCGCCTCGTCGGCCCGATCCTGGCGATCACCTCGGCGCTCATCTTCTGGCGCGGGCACAACGAGCCCGGCGGCGGCTTCATCGCAGCGCTCGTCGGCTCGGCGATCGTCGGGCTGCTGTACATGTCGACGTCGAAGGACCGGGCGATCGGCCCGCCGCGCGCGCCGCTGTTCCTCATCGGCGGCGGCGTGCTCGTCGCCGTGCTGACCGGCATCGCCGGACTCATCTTCGCCGGGTCGTTCCTCGAGCCGATCCACGGCTATATCCTCGGCGAGCACTTCTCGACCTCGCTCATCTTCGATGTCGGCGTCTATATGGCGGTCGTCGGACTCATCCTCGTGTCGTTCAACCTGCTCGGCACCTCGGACTCGGCCTTCACCCCGGCCGGTGACGACGTCCTCTACCTCGGTGAGATGCACCGCGATGTCGTCGATCACGAGCGCACCCGAGAACGCACCGACGAGATGGTCCACGGTGAGCTCGCCGGCCCGATGGAGAACATGCGAGGCGAGCCGCCCACAGCCGAGGACTACTTCAGAGAAGAGAGCGACCACACCCGGTTGTCGAGATCATCGAGGCACATCGGCTCAGGCACCCAGATGAAGGAGCGTGGAGAATGATCCTGGCAGTCACAGTCGGCGTTCTCACCGCAGGCGGGGTGTACCTGCTGCTGCAGCGCTCCATGGTGCGTGCCGTCTTCGGTCTCACGCTCATCTCCCACGCCGCGAATTTCGCGCTGCTGGCCTCCGGCGTGCCCGCCTGGCGCGGTGAACCGCTGGCCGACCGCACCGAGATCGCTATCTCAGCAGATCCGCTGCCGCAGGCCTTCGTGCTCACCGCCATCGTCATCACCCTCGCGGTGACGATCTTCATGCTCGCGATGGCTGTGCTCGGACACGATGACGACCAATACCGCACACCGGAGACAGGGGAGGCCCACCAGCAGTGAATCCCGCTCTTCTGCTCCTCATCATCGCCGTGCCGCTGTTCGCCTCGGCGATGACCGTCCTCATCCGCGCGCGCGTCTTCGAACGCGCCCTGCTGCTCGCCGTTCCTGTCTTCGTCTTCGTCTTCGGCATCGTGCTGCTCGTATACCACCAGCAGGTGCCGGTCATCGCCCACTCGGTCGGCGGATACGAAGACGGCCTGGCGATCCCGTTCGTGTCCGACACGTTCACCGCGCTCATGCTCATCGTCACCTCCCTGGCGGCGTTCGTGTGCTGTCTGTTCCTCGTCATCACCGGTGAGGACCAGTACCGGTTCGTGCCCTCACTGGTGCTCATGATGCTCTCCGGCGTCTACGGTGCCTTCCTCACCGGCGACCTGTTCAACCTCTTCGTCTTCATCGAGGTCATGGTGCTGCCGTCCTACGCGCTCATCGCCGTGACCGGCACCTGGCGGCGCCTGGGTGTGGGGCGAATGTTCGTCATCGTCAACCTCCTCATCTCGACGATCCTCGTCATCGGCGTCGGCTTCGTCTACGGTGCTGCAGGCACCGTGAACATCGCCGGTATCGCAGCGATCGGCCATGTCAGCCCGCAGCTGTCGCTGGCGGTCGGCTTCGTTCTCGTGGCCTTCCTCGGCAAGGCCGGCGCGGCTCCCATGCACGGCTGGCTCATCCGTTCGTATCCGAACACCTCGGCGGGGATGATGGCGCTGTTCTCCGCCCTGCACACGAAAGTCGGCCTCTACGCCGTCTACCGTGTCTACACCGCAGTCTTCGGCCAGCCGGCCCCGTGGGCGTGGGTGCTCGTCGCACTCGTCATCGTCACGATCCTTCTCTCGGTTGTCTCCGCGTTCGGCGAGCACCGGGCCCGCAACGTTCTGGCGTTCACAATGTCCAACGGCGTCGGCCACATCCTCATCGGCGTCGCCCTCATGACCGCCGCGGCACTGTCGGCGGGCATGTACTACCTCATCCACCACATCATCACGATGGCCGGGCTGCTGCTCGTGCTCGGCGCCATTGAGCAGACCTACGGCACCGGCGCGTTCAAGAAGCTCTCAGGCCTGGCCCGGCGGGAGAAGCCCGCCACGGTGCTCATGGTGCTCGGGCTCTTCAGCATCATCGGCCTACCGCCCACCTCGGGCCTGTGGGGCAAGGTCGGGCTGATCCTCGCCTCGGCATCGGCAGACCGGCCCGGCTCCTGGATCATCATCGCCGCGATCGTCATCGGCTCGGTCATCGGGCTCATGGCCTTGCAGCGGATGTGGTCGAACACGTTCTGGGGCAAGGACATGACGATCTACCATCCGGACTCCAAGCAGACCGGACGCGCCCCGGCCACGGAGCTGACCGACGATGTGCGCATCCCGAACCGGCTGCTTGTGCCCGGTGCGATCATGATCGCCGTGTCGGTGTTCCTGTTCTTCGGCGCCCAGCTCGTCATCCCGTTCACGCAGCACGCCGCCGAGGGCCTGCTCAACATCACCCCCTACCTGGAGGCGGTGCTCGGACATGTTTAATCCCATCAGCGCGATCGGATACTCCGCGTGGATCCTCAAGGAAGTCGTCGCCGGCAGCGTCGAGGTCATCACCCACATCTTCCAGCCTGGCGGCTACGACCATCCGATGATCGTCGAACTGCCCCTGCGCTGTGTCACCGATGTCGAGGTCACGCTCATGGCGTCGTCGATCACCATCACTCCGGGCACCCTCGTTGTCGCCGTCGGCGCCGGAGATGAACATCGCCCGCCGGCTCTGTTCGTCCACGTCCTCTTCGCCGACAGCGAGGACGAAGCACTCGAAGGGCTGCGCGACATGGAGAGCCGACTGCTCAAGGTCACCCGCGGGCGCGCACCCGGTGACATCCGCGAGGGCACGAAGTCGGGTGATGTGCGATGACCGTCGTCATCTGGATCTGCATCGCCCTGCTGGCTGCCAGCATCGTCATCGGACTGGTGCGTGCGCTCACCGCTATCGATATGGGTTCGCGAGCCATCATCGGCGACCTCGTGTACTTCTCAGCCATCGGCATCCTCACCTGCATCGCGATGCTCGTGAACCTGTCGATCATCCTCGACGTCATCTTCCTGTCCTCGCTGCTCGGCATCCTCGCCACGGTGGCGCTGGCCCGCATCCAGACAAGGGGGCACCGATGATCCCGGACACCCTGGCCGCCGTGTTCGTCGGAATCTTCGGGATCACCGGCAGCCTGCTCATGTTCTTCTCCGTCATCGCGATGTTCCGTGCCAAGGACGCCCTGGCCCGCATCAGTGTTTTCTCACCGGCCACCGGCCTCGGCATGCCGCTCATCCTGGCCGCCGCCTACATCTACACGCTGTGGCAGGACGGCTTCAGCCTCATGCGCCTGCTGATGGCCCTCGTCGCGTTCGTCTCGCTGCTGCTGGTGTCCTCGGTCGCCTCGAACACCCTCTCGCGGGCGACCTTCATGGGCGGCTCACCGGTATGGCGCAAGACGCACCCGAACCGGCTGGCCGAGCCGCGCCACCCTGAAGACGACGCCGGCCTCGACTGAGTGGTCAGTCCTCGATCGCGTCGATGATCCCTGCGATCTGCTCCGGGCGCTCATAGTGCGTCAGGTGCCCGACGCGATCGAACACCACGAGCTCGGCATCCGGCAGCGAATCAGCGAACGCCGCGGTCGCTGCCAACGGCGCGATCTCGTCATCCCGCCCGGCGACCACGGTGACCGGCATCATCAACGCGCCTGCCGCCTCGGTGACGGTATGCCGGATCGAGACGTCGAAGGCCTCAGCCAGTGAGCTGCGGTCGGCAAACGTCGAGAAGTGCTGGCGATGCTGGTCATGGATGAACGCCCGCAGCCCCGGATCGCAGGTTGCGGCCATCATCTCGCTCATGAGCCTGACGATAACCCGGTTGCGCAGCAGGGCGCTGCCGGCCCGTTCTGGCAGCTGCGATCCGGCCCAGTAGTAGGCTCGAGCGGCCTGCGTCATGATCCGGTTCGTGCCCGCGAGCGCGGGGTAGACGATGGGGTTGAGCAGGATGAGCGGTGCCGTCGCCGAGGCTGGGGGCGCCTGGGCATCGTCGGTGCGGCTGACCGTGCGGGCGGCCCAGTGCGCGGTGAGGATCGATCCGAAGGAATGGCCAATGACCATTGGGGGAGCACCGGCTGCCGACGTCACCGCGGTGACGAGTCCGTCGATGAAGTCGAGGTAGCTCTCCAAAGTCAGCCCGCCAGCCAGCGGCCGAGTCTGGCCGAACCCGGGCAGATCAGGCACATAGGCGTCGCGGGCGCGCAGATGATGGGCGATGAACGACAGACCGTGATGATCACCGCGGAAGCCGTGGATGAGCAGCACCGGACGGCGGCTGACGCTGCCGGAAGCGTTGCGGGCTGGGTAGTGCCACAGCGCTGTTGCGTGCGTGCCGTCGCCGAAGGGCACGGCGATATCGCTGCGGGAGCTGTTCATGAAGTCCATCGAGTGTGAGTCTAGCTGTACTTCCTCGGGAG